>JBJSXS010000088.1:0-3586 GCA_046086545.1 Gemmata sp. | reverse complement strand
GGGTGGCGGGATGAAAATGGGCCAGGTGATCGGCTCCACCACGCGGTGGGGCGAACGGTCGAAGGACAGCCCGTACACGCCCAAAGACCTGCTGGCCACGCTCTACTCCCACGTGCTGGGCATCGACCCTGCGACCACGCTGACCGGGCCGGACGGTCGACCCATCCGCATGTTTGAAGATCATGGCATCATCGGCGAGTTGACGGGCCAGGCGTCGAACATCGGAGGCCCGATCGTCCCTCGCCATTACACAAAATGAACCGGCAGAGAACCGTTCGAGCCCGATTGGGTTACCCTTCGCCCGCCTCCCGCAGGGCGATACCTTCTGGAGGCACACCGACCAACTGGGCCGTCCGGGGGCGAGCCGGTCACCATTGCCGACCCACACCCGACGATTCTGCACAACCTGCCAAATATTGGCCGGATGCGGGCGGTTGCAAGGGTTCCTGCCAAGGTGCTCGCACGAGTTGCCAAGGAAACCATCAAGGAGTTGGTCTCGTGACCCGCCTCGCGCTGCTCGTGGTCGCCTCCGCCCTCGCGACGTCACTCGCTCGAGGCGCGGACGGCTCGCTGACGCTCGCCGGGCACAAGGGGTTCGTCACGGCAGTCGCCTTCTCGCCGGACGGAAAGCGAATCATCTCGGGCAGTGAAGACGACACGCTCAAAGTCTGGGACGCGAAGACCGGCGAGGAAGTGCGATCGATCGCCGTCGGAGGGAAAGGTGTCACGAGTGCCGCGGTGAGTCCCGACGGGAAGCGCATCGCGGCCGGGTGCTGGGCGCAGGCGGCGCGGGTGTTCGACGCGGACTCCGGCAAGGAAGTGCTCGCCCTGAAGGGCCACAAGGAGACCGTTACCGCGGTGGTGGTCAGCCCGAACGGTGAGCGGATCGCCACCGGCAGCGCCGACGACACACTGAAGTTATGGCACGCCAAGACCGGCAAACTGTTGCTGTCGCTGGAGTCCGGCAACGACTACGACGTGACGGCCGTGTGCTTCAGCCCCGACGGCAAGCGGCTCGCGTCCGGCGACGGCGACAACGTCGTCACCGTGTGGGACGCGAAGACCGGCAAAGAGGAGTTGTCCCTCTCCGGGCACGATGCGATCGTCACCGCGGTCGCGTTCAGTCCGGACGGTAAGCGGCTTGCCTCGGCCAGTCGCGACGACACGATCCGGGTGTGGGACGCGAAGACCGGCAAATGCCTGCTGACGCTCAAGGGGCACGCCGACGACGTCACCTCGCTGGCCTTCAGCCCGGACGGCAAGCGGGTCGCGTCCGGGAGCGACGACAAGACGGTGCGACTGTGGGACGCGGCCACCGGCGACGAGGTGTTTCGCTTCAAGGCCAAGGACGCAGTCACGTCGGTCGCGTTCAGTCCGGACGGCAAGCGGCTCGCGGCGGGGAGCGGTCACGCGATCGTCCTGTGGGAGGTGTTGAAGTGAGCGGTCGTTTCCCGGTATCCCTCTTCGCGTGCGTCCTGTTCGTGACCCCGATCGCGGCTGCGGACGGGTCGTTCACCGATGTCGCGGCCCCGTTCTTGAAGCAGCACTGCCTCGCGTGCCACGGCGAGAAGAAGCGGGAGGGCGGCGTCCGCCTCGATCAGGTGACCGGCGTCGAGGCGGGCAACCGCAACCTGTGGACCATGGTTCACCAGAAAGTGGCCTCCGGCGAGATGCCGCCGAAGGGGGCCGCGCGGCCGGCCGACGCCGACAAGAAGGCGGTGCTGGCGTGGGTCGCGGACCGCCAGCGCGCGCTCGGC
This sequence comes from Gemmata sp., assembly GCA_046086545.1. Classification (GTDB taxonomy): domain Bacteria; phylum Planctomycetota; class Planctomycetia; order Gemmatales; family Gemmataceae; genus Gemmata. Next base: position 1,829 of record JBJSXS010000088.1, on the reverse strand, counting down.
ACCACCGGCACCCGGCGGCTCAACCGGCGCGAGCTGTCGGCCGCGCTGCGCGACGTGACCGGCCTCGACATCGACTACGCGATGGGGCTGCCCGGCGATGGCACGGTGGCCGGGTTCGACACCGGGGCCGACGGCCTGCCCGAGGCGTCCGACGCGGTCGCGCAGTGGCTCGTCGTCACCCGCCGCGCGGTCGAGGGGCTGCGGTTCCTGGAGGGGCCGAAGGGCCCGACCTTCGCGATGAGCTTCGCGGAGGTGAAGGACGTGAAGAAGGCGTTCGACGCGTGGAAGGCGCTCGGCGCGACCGGCAAGGAGCTCAAGGGCATCGCGCGGCCCGGCCTCGGGCTGCTGATCGAGGGCCGCGCGGTGGGCGAGCGCGACGAGTGGAGCGTGAGCGTGCCGGCCCCCGCGAGCAAGGAGGGGGTACTGCGGCTCGCGCTCACGGTGTCCGCGGTGAAGCCGCTGCCCGGGGTGCCGAACCCGCGGCTGTGGGTGCGCATCGGCGGCCAGGACCTCGACTTCCGCGAGATCACCGGCACCGCGGACAAGCCCCAGACGCTCGTTTACGAGGTGCAACTCGGCGACCTCGTGGTGCAGCCGAAGGGCGTCACCGTCTCGCTCGCCAGCAAGGTCGAGATCCCCTACGCGGTCGACGGGTTCGAGAACGAGGACAAGACCGGCCCGAACGAGAAGAACCCGGCGCCCGGCGGCACCGGGCCGTTCCGCCCGCAGTTCGACCGCAAGGCGCTCGCGCCCGAGACGCAGCCGACCCCGTTCGTCGTGCTGCACGCCATCAGCGTCGAGCCGAACACCGTCACCCCGTGGCCGCCGAAAGCGTGGCGGGCCGCCGCGGGCGAGATCAGGGACGACACCGCCTCGGCCCAGAAGCTCCTCGCGCTGTGGACCGACCGCGCGTGGCGCCGCCCGGTGACCGGGGCCGAGGTCGCGCCGTTCGTCAGGCTGTACGAGAAGCTCCGCGCCGACGGGGTCGCGTTCGACCCGGCCCTTCGCGCCGCGTTCCAGGCGGTGCTGATGAGCGCGCACTTCCGCTACCACGCGGCCCCGGCGCACGCGGACCCGGTGGTCGCCCAGCACGCCCTCGCGGGGCGGCTCAGCTTCATGCTGTGGGGCGCGCCGCCGGACGCCGAGTTGCGGACGCTCGCCGCCGCCGGGAGGCTCAAGGACCCGAAGGTGCTGGACGCCCAGGTGGACCGGCTGCTCGCGGACCCGCGGAGCGAGGCGTTCGTGCGCCCGTTCGTGGTGCAGTGGCTCGAAATGGAGCAGCCCATAACCATCGCGCAGGCGCACATCAACAAGCAGGACTTCCGGTTCGCGCGGTACCTGAAGGTGTCGATGCGCGACGAGACGGTGGGCTACGTCGCCCGGCTTTTGGCCGAGAACCGGCCCGCCGGCGAGCTGATCCAGAGCGACTGGACGCTGATGAACGACGCGCTGGCGCGGCACTACGGCTACCCGCCCCTTGAGGGCGGGCACTTACGCAAGGTGACGCTACGAGCCGACGACCCGCGCGGCGGCGGCGTCCTGGGGCACGCCGGCATCCAGTCGATGCTGACGTGGATGGGCGAGAACTGGGTGATCTACCGCGGCGCGTGGGCGCTGCGGCACGTCCTCGACATGCCGCCCCCGCCCCCGCCGCTGGAGGTGCCCGAGCTGAACCCGTCCGACGGCAAGAACAGGGGCAAGCCGTTCCGCGAGCTGCTCAGGCAGCACCAGCAGGACGCGAAGTGCGCGGTGTGCCACAAGAACATCGACCCGGTCGGGTTCGCGTTCCAGAACTTCGACATCAGCGGGCGGTGGCGCGACGTCGAGCA
>JBJSXS010000087.1:0-9651 GCA_046086545.1 Gemmata sp. | reverse complement strand
CGCCAGTATTCCACAAGCTCATCAACCAGTTCGTCGATCTGGAGCCCCTGGTCAACCCACGCCGAGATCAGATCCAGCGCGGTCTTCGGGTCGCCCCTGAGGATCGCTTTCGCGAGGTCGATAACTCGGTCGTCGCCGGCGGTGCCCAGAACCGCAGCAACCTGCTCCGCAGTAAGCCTCACTGAGGACGAACTGAGAAGCTGATCGAGCAGCGATTGGGAGTCGCGCATCGAGCCCCCAGCGCGACGTGCGACCAGTCGCAGCGCGTCGTCGTCGGCCTGGCGCCCTTCCTTTTGAACGATCAACTTCAGCTGCTCGAAGATCTTCCCGGGGCCGACTTGGGCGAAATCGAATCTCTGGCACCGAGACAGGATCGTGACGGGAATACGCTCCACTTCCGTCGTCGCGAGGATGAACTTCACGTGTTCGGGCGGCTCCTCCAGCGTCTTCAGCAGCGCGTTGAACGCCGACGTGGAGAGCATGTGGACTTCGTCGATGATGTAAATCTTGAACCGCCCGCGGGTCGGCCGGAACCCGACGTTCTGTCTCAGTTCGCGCACCTCATCGACCTTGTTGTTGCTCGCGCCGTCGATTTCCAGCACGTCCACATCGTCGCCTGTCATCACCGCCCGACAGCTGTCGCACTGGTCGCACGGTGTCGCGGTCGGTTTGTCGGCGCCAAAACAGTTGATGCACTTCGCCAGGATGCGCGCAGCGCTGGTCTTGCCCACCCCGCGGGCGCCGGTGAAGATGTACGCGTGCGCGACCCGGCCCGACTTCAGCGCGTTCTCCAGCGCGCCGGCGACGTGTTCCTGCCCGATCAACTCGGCGAACTGTTGCGGCCGGTAGCGGCGCGCGACGACCTGATAGGCCGCACCGGCGGCGGCGGGCTGTGCGGGCGCTGGCTTCGACTTCGCCATTCAAGCACGTCCTGTTAGGGAGCATTCCCGACCCTGAATCTACCCGGAAAGCGGTACGCGAACAATCGCGTAGGCGCCCGACTTGACACTGCGAGGCGATTCCCGCAACAAGACGGAACGCGAATCGTCGCGAAGGAGAACCGGATGCCCCCGACCGCGGCCGTGGCCGAACACCCGAGCGCCCCCGGGAGCGCTGGACCGACGCGCCTCGGCCCGCCCCCCTCTCCCGCACCCACGCCTAAGAAGCGCGAGTGGGCGCCGCGCATCTGGGAGGGCACCGACGTCTTCACCTGGATGCGGTTGCTCAAGGACAACGGCTTCGCGGTTCAGCCGGGGTACTGGTACATCGCGGGCATCGTGTCAGTCAACTCCGTCATGAACACCTGCCTGCGGTGGGTGCTCAACGGGTGGCACGGGCAGCGCATCCGCGACACCGCTCTGCAAAAGCCGCCGGTGTTCGTCATCGGGCACTGGCGCACCGGCACCACCATGCTGCACGAGTTGCTGATCCGCGACCCGCGGTTCGGGTACCCGGACATGCAGGACTGCTTCAACCCGCAGAGCGCGCTTCTGACGCACGGCTTCTTCAAGCGGTACTGCAGTTGGATGCTCCCCGACAAGCGGCCGATGGACAACATGCCGTTCGGGTGGGAGCGCCCGCAGGAGGACGAGTTCGCGCTCGCCCTCCTGGGGGTGCCGTCCACCTACACGGACTTCGCGTTCCCGGCACGGCCGCCGAAGGACCGCGGGGCGCTCGACCTGTCCGGCCTCACGCCCGCCCAACTCACAAAGTGGAAGCGCGTGTTCGTGCGGTTCCTGAAGGAAGTTACGGTGCGCACCGGCAAGCCGCTGGTGCTGAAGTCGCCCCCGCACACGGCCCGCGTTCCGCTGCTGATGAGCCTGTTCCCTGACGCAAAGTTCGTCCACATCGTCCGCGACCCGCGGGTGGTGTTCCCCTCGACGCTCAACCTGTGGAAGTCGATGGCGCGGCGGCACGGGCTGCAGACGCCGACCGACTTCGCCGGGTACGAGGAGAAAGTGCTGCGCGAGTTTAGCGTGATCTACGACCGGTTGGAGGAGGCGCGCCCGCTGTTCAAATCTGGGCACTTCGCGGAACTGCGCTACGAGGACCTGGTTCGCAACCCGGTGGGCGAACTCCGCAAAGTTTACGACGCGCTCGGGTTCGACGGCTTCGACGAGTTCGCACGGCCGCGGATCGTGGAGTACGAGAAGCAAACGAAAGACTACGAGACGAACAAGTACCAGCTGACGCCGGAACAGCGAGCCCTCGTTGAAGAGCGTTGGGGTGATGTGATCCGCCGGTACGGGTACTAAGCGACCCTCCGACCGCGGCCCGCAGGCAGGCGGCCTTCCTACTCCGTCACCTCGACTGCGAACTCGAACACGTGTTCCTTGCCGAATTGCACCTCGCGCTCGATGCCCGAAAGGTCCGGGCGCGCGAGTTTCGCCGGCAACGCGATCGCGCCGGCCGGTGCCGCCAGTGACACGCGATACCACCCCGCCGGGATCGCACTGGCCTTCTCGTGCATGAGCGCGAATGAGCCGTCCGGTGCGGTTTGGGCGAACGCCGCCTTCCCACGCCCGCCGCGCTCCGGGTTCGGGGCGAACACCACCAGCCCTCCCGCGACCGGTTGCCCGTTGAGTAACACCCGCCCCTTCACGGTCGCCGGGCCGGGCGCCGGCACTTTCGAGCCGCACCCGCCGGACACCGACACCGTGGCGGCACCGCCTGCCAGCGCCAGAGTCGCGACCCCCAGCCGCAAGAACCTGTTCATGCTGTCTCACCCAGAGCTTTCAACCTGCCACAATTGTGACATCGACACCGAAGCGAGTCCCGGTTTAAGCTCTCCGCGAGAGCGGCGCTAACGAGTGAGTCGTTAACAGATTACTACTCACCAGGAGCGAGCGCCGTTAGCATTGACGCCCCTACCCCCTTTGGGTATCTACGCACGTCACGGCCTTGAAGTGGAGTGGAGCGCAAGCGACGGAAAGTGCGGGTTCGCCCGACTTTAACGCACGCTCCGTGTACAGCGGGGCCCACATGGTAGGGAGTTCGCGGGACCGGAACCCCGCGACGCCCGGAGCAGACTCAGGGAGGAGAGAGCAGTGAAACGGACGTGCATGTTTCTGTCGGCGGTGCTCGGCGTCGCGGGCACTGTGTACTTGAGCGGCGCGGCCCACGCGCAGCCGCCGGCCGCCGGCGCGCCGACCGCAGGTGCCCCTGCCGGCGCCTCGCCCGCTGCGGCCCCGGCCAGCCGACCGACCATCGCGGTGTTCAACATGGCCGGCGTGATGCGCGACTTCGGACAGGCCAAGTACCAGGTTCACCTGCTGAACGTCAAAAAGAACGAGATGTCGAAGAACCTGCTCGCGTGGCGCGGGCGGTACATCCAGCTCCAGCAGGACCTCCAGAAGCAGCCGCAGCACCCGGAAAAGGACAAGATGGTTCAGGAGATGCTGAACCTGACCCGGGCCATCGAGGACGAGGACCGGAAGATCAACAAGCAGCTCAACGACGACGCCAGCGCGATCATCGGCGACCTGTACGACAAGATCAAAACGGTGGTCGACAAGACGGCCGAGATGAACGGGTACCACATCGTGTTCGCGTACCCGGACGCGGTGACCGCCGAGGAGCTCAAAAGCCCGTACATCAAGGAACTGAAGCTGAAGCCGCCGGCGGCGCAGCCGTTCTATGTGGCCGCGCACGCGGACATCACCGGGGTGGTGGTGAAGACCCTCAACGCGTGGTACCTGCCGGTGGACGCGCAGGGCAAGCCGGTGGACCTGACCAAGCTGGACGTGCCGGCCCCGGCGCCGGGCACGAGCGGGCTGCCCGGTGGCGGCACCACAGCGCCCCCGGCCCCGCCGAAGTAAGCCGACCGTGTTCCGGCGGCTGGGCCAGGACGGGCCGGCCGCCAGAACCGTGCTAAACCCGGGCCCCCCGCGCGCCGATAATGGTGTTGGGCCCGTCCCGGGGTGGAGCGAACAACTCGGTTCGATCCGAAACGGTTGCGCCAGGGAAGGCGGACATCGTGCGTGTCATCGGCTACCGACACCAGCGGACCCTCGCCGCGACCGCGACCGTTGAAGGGCGGGGCATCGTCACCGGCGCGCTGGTGCGCCTGCGGTTCGTGCCCGCCGCCCCGAACACGGGGCTGGCGTTCCGCCGCACCGACCTGCCAGCCGCACCGCTCGTCGCGGCCCGGGCCGGGCACGTGAGCGGCACACAACGCCGCACCACACTCGGAGCCCCCGACTCGGGCATCACCCTGGTCGAACACGTTCTCGCGGCCCTCGCCGGCCTCCGCATCGACAACTGCGTCGTGGAACTCGACGGCCCGGAACCGCCCGGCCTGGACGGCTCCGCGGCCGGGTTCGTGTCCGCGCTCCAGACGGCCGGGGCCGACCCGCAACCGGCGCGCCGCCCGATCTACTGCACACCGAATCCGGTCGTGGTTCGCGCCCCTGGGTGCACGCTCGCACTGCACCCCGGAAACGGCACCGAGCTGCGCGTCAGTTACCGGCTCGATTACGGCCCGGGCGCCCCGATCGCGCCACAAGCCCACACCCTCAACGTGACCCCGGCGACCTTCGTAAGTCACCTGTCCGCGTGCCGCACGTTCCTCACCGAAGCGGAGGCGCACGCGATGCGCGCCAGCGGCGTGGGCCGGCACCTGACGCCTGCTGACTTGCTCGTGTTCGGGCGCCGCGGGCCGATCAACAACGCGGTGCGGTTCGCGGACGAGCCGGCCCGGCACAAGGTACTCGATTTAATCGGTGACCTCGCGCTGTGCGGCTTCGACATCGTCGGCCATGTGGTCGCGTACCGCTCGGGGCACGCGCTGAACGTGGACATGGCCCGCCACCTGACCGAACTGGTCGGCGCGGGCCTGCAGAGGCCCGACGCGCGACCGGACCGGCTTGCACGTGCAGCGTAGCGGCGGCTGAGTTCAGTCGACCATCGACTTAACGACTTCTGAGATGGGGCGTTATGGACCGTTTGCGGATGGCGGTGATCGGCGTCGGGCACCTGGGCCAGCACCACGCGCGCATCCTCGCGGGTCTGCCGGACGTGGACCTGGTCGGCGTGGTGGACGCGAACCCGGACCAAGCCCGCGCGGTCGCGACCAAGCTCGGGACCACGGCCTACGAGTGCTACCAGCCGCTCATCGGCAAGGTGGACGCGGTCAGCGTCGTCACCCCGACCGTTCACCACCACGCGGTCGCCAGCGCGTTCCTGAAAGCGGGCACCCCGGTCATCGTCGAGAAGCCGGTGTGTCGCACCATCGCTGAAGCGGACGACCTGATCGCGCTCGCCGCGAAAGCCAACGTGCCGCTGCAAGTCGGGCACATCGAGCGGTTCAACCCGGCGTTCGAAGAACTGGTGAAGCGGCCCATCCGCGCGAAGTTCGTCGAGGCCGAGCGGCACGGCCCGTTCACCGGGCGCTCGGTGGACATCGGCGCCGTTCTGGACCTGATGATTCACGACCTGGACCTCTTGCTCGCCCTGGTGGGCGGTAAGGTCGTGCGCGTGTCGGCGGTCGGCGCGGTGGTGTTCGGCGGGCACGAGGACATGGTGAACGCGCGCCTGGAGTTCGACACCGGGTGCATCGCGCACGTGACCGCGAGCCGCATCACCCGGCACCCGAAGCGCCGGCTCCGCATCTGGGCGCCGGAGGGCTACGCGGGCATCGACTTCGTGACCCGCAAGCTCACCCTGGTTCAGCAGAGCGAAGACCTGCGCCGCAACGGGCTGCGCGTGGAGTCGATGGACGCGGCGTCGAAGGCGCGCCTCAAGGACGACGTGTTCGGCAGGCACCTTCAGGTGCTGAACCTGGACGGCGACCGCAAGCAGGACCAACTGACCGCGGAACTGAGGCACTTCATCCACTGCGTGCGAACGGGTGAGACGCCGCGGGTGAGCGGTGCCGACGGGCGCGGCGCGCTCGACCTCGCGGAGCGCGTGCTGGAAGCGCTGCGCGTTCACCCGTGGGAAGGCACGCCGGCCGGCCCGCACGGCCCCGGCGGGCTCCCGACGCCCGCCGGGTTCTTGTTCCCGCCGATCCAGATCGCGCGCCCCGCGGCAGCTTAGCGGCAGCTCCAGATCACGGGCAGCTTGAACGCGGTCCAAGTCGCGGCAGTCTCACTTGACCGCGCTCGTCCCTGCGAGAGTAACGGCTATCAAAGATGGTGTCGGTGGCGACCGTGTCCGTGTGCTTCCAACCCGCCGGAATACGTTCCGTTTAAGAGCGCCTCTAACCTGTTCCCGCTCGCGATCTTCCGGGCGGCCGTCACTTCCGGCATCATCCTCTCCCTGTATCCGTCGAAGGTAACTTGTAGCCGGCACCGGCGGCGACAGAGTCCCGCGCTGACGCGCGCCAATCGCACACGAGTTGGTAAAATGATTTCTGCAAGCCCCATGTGTTCCCGGAGCCGAACCCGTGGCCGACGACCGCTTCACAGATTACCTCAACAAGTTCTCCGCCGACCGGCAGGCGATGCTCGAACAACTCCGTCACGTCGTCGTCGGCCAGAGTGAGGTGATCGAGCAGGTGCTGGCCGCGATATTCACCCGCGGGCACTGCCTTCTGGTCGGCGTCCCGGGGCTTGCGAAGACCCTGCTGGTCAGCTCCATCGCGCAGATTCTGAGTGTGGCGTTCAAGCGTGTCCAGTTCACGCCCGACCTGATGCCCTCGGACATCACCGGGACCACGATTCTCGACGAAGCAGCCGACGGGAAGCGTGAGTTTCGGTTCGTGCGCGGCCCGATTTTCTCGAACATTGTACTCGCCGACGAGATCAACCGCACACCGCCGAAGACGCAGGCCGCGCTACTCGAAGCGATGCAGGAACGGCAGGTGACCGCCGGTCAGGAAACGATGAAGCTGCCGGAGCCGTTCTTCGTGATCGCCACGCAGAACCCCATCGAGCAGGAAGGCACCTACCCCCTTCCCGAAGCACAACTCGACCGGTTCATGTTCAACATCAAGGTCGATTACCCGACGCTGGAGGATGAGCGCCTCATCGTCTCGATGAGCACGCGGAGCGAGAAGCCTGACCTGTCGAAGGTGCTGAGCGCCGAGCGCATCCTCGCGTGGCAGAAACTGGTCAAGAAGGTCGAGGTGCCGACGTTCGTGAACGAGTTCATCGTCAGGCTGGTACGAGCGACGCGGCCCAAAGACCCGTCATCACCGGAACTGATCAAGCGGCTGGTGGACTGGGGCGCCGGCCCGCGTGCCGGCATCTTCCTGGCACAGGCGGGGCAGGCGTTCGCGGCGATGGAAGGCGAGCCGAGCGTGAGCATCTCGCACGTCAAGAAGGCCGCGGTCCCGGTGCTGCGCCACCGCGTCAGCGCCAACTTTCAGGCGCAGGCCGAAGGTCGCACGAGCGATGACATCGTTCATGAGCTGCTGAAGATCGTGAGCGAACCGGAGCCCAAGAAGTACGTCGAGAAGAAACGAGCGTAGGCGTGCGGCGGCGAAGCCGTTAACCGCACGTGGCTCCAGCACTCATCCCGACCGGCTAACATCGGGCCGTGCGCCAGGTCGATTATGTGGTATCGCGTGTTCCTGCCGACCGAAGTCGAACCGGCGCCTGCGGCGCTGGCGGAATGCTTGCACGCGCACGGGTTAACGGTTGAACCACACTTCAAAGGCGACGACCTCGGTTGGACGGAGGGCGAGCTGCGATTCCCGCACGGCGCCCCGGTGCTGCTCGCACGCTACTTGACGAACGCGGACGACCTCCGCGACGACCTCAACGCGCACGCGGCCGAACTGGAAACGATGGACTACAGCCCCAACAGCGGCCCGCTGATGGAGCGTGTGATCCAGACGCAGCAGCTCGTCACACTTCGCAAACCGGTGGACGTGCCCGACGAGGTGCTGACCGACAAGGTGCTCGACGCCGCCGTGCGGTTCCTCGCGTCGGCCGGTGTGGGCGTGTATCAGATCGACGGCCGCGGCTGGTTCGCTGCCGACGGCACGTTGCTCGTGCAGGAATACTAACGCCCCTCCGGGGCTGCCGCTGACCAGACCACGAATGAACGCCGAAAAGTACCTGCGCCCGGAAGTGATTCGTCAGGTCGCGCGGCTCGACCTGCGGGCGAAGTTCATCGTGCAAGGGTTCCTGACGGGCTTGCACTCCAGCCCGTTCCACGGGTTCTCCGTCGAGTTCTCCGAGCACCGCAAGTACACCCCCGGCGATGACCTCAAGTCACTCGACTGGGGCGTGTACGCCAAGACCGGGAAGTACTTCGTCAAGAAGTACCAGGCGGAAACCAACATGACGGGCTACCTCGTCATGGACCTGTCCAAGTCGATGGACTGGAACGGCCCCGCAGAAGCGCGCGAGGCGGGCGTGAAGGTCGACTGGAGCGCGCTGGGTGCCGCCGACGAGACGCTCACGAAGTTCGACTACGCGGTCTGCCTCGCCGCCGCACTCGGCTACCTGATGATCTACCAGCAAGACCCGGTCGGGCTGGTCGCATTCGACACCAAGCTGCGCACCGTGGTCCCGCCCAAGTCGAAACGGTCGCAACTCGGCACCATCCTGTCGGTGCTCGCGAACCTGAAGGCAACCGGCGAAACGGACATCCCCGAGAGCCTGTTTCAGCTCGCGTCGATGATCAAGGGCAAGAGCCTAGTCATGCTCTTCAGCGACCTGCTCCCCACCTCGGACGACTGGAAAACCGAGGCCGACGCACTCATCCGGAGCCTCTACCGGCTGCGGTACGCGGGGCACGAGGTGATTGTGTTCCACGTTCTCGACGTGCTGGAAGCGAAGTTCCCGCTGACGGGGCTTGTGGACTTCGAGGACGTGGAGTCGCCCGAGCACCAGGAGTTGGACGCCCAGGGCATTCGCGACGACTACGTGGCGTTCGTGGAGCAGTTCCGCACTTACATCCGCACCGAGTGCGCCTCCGCAAACGTGGACTACCTGGGTATGGACACGTCGGTCGGGTTCGACAAGGCGCTGATCGAGTACCTCGTTCAGCGCCAGAGACGATTTGGTTGAACGTCAGGGGGGCCGAAGACGAGGCCCCCCCTGACGTTCGCCGCTCACTTCGCCAGGTCCACGCAGATGATTTCCTTGTCGTTGCGCACAAACATCTTCTTGTCGGCGTAGGCCGGGGCGCACCACACAACCTTGCGGCCGAAGGCGGAGCCGGTCTGCTCGATCACCTTCGCGCGGTCGATCTCGTCGTACCCCTTCGGGGTGAACTTCGCGATGACCAACTCGCCGCTCTCGGCGAAGCAGAAGAACCGGTCGCCGTTCTTGACGATAAAGGAGGTATCCGACCCCTTCGGGTCGCCCGCGAGCGGCCCGGGCGAGTCCCACAGCCGTTTGCCGCTCGGGATTTCGACCGCGAGCAGTGCGCCGTTCTCGTCGTGCCCGTAGATGACTCCGTCCTGGACGAACGGCTGCACGTTCACCGGTGACAGCCCGGCGTTCCGCTTGTCCTTGAACACCACCTCGACCCCGGGCTTGTCGGCGGCCAGCTTCAGCATCAGGTTCTTGGTCCGCCAGCCACCGATGTAGAGGTAGTCACCGCTGCGCACCGGGGTCATGATCATGGATGTGTTGTCCGCGCTGTACGGCGTCGTCCACAGCTGTTTCCCGTTCTCGGGGTCCACCGCGTACACGCTCTTGGGCGCCGCCACGATCATCTGCCGCTTGCCACCTGCCTCGGTGAACAGCGGAGGGG
>JBJSXS010000086.1:0-3788 GCA_046086545.1 Gemmata sp. | reverse complement strand
CGCACCTCAATACGGCCCGGCAGCTTGCGCCCGTCCACGTCCTTGTAATCGTAGAAGAAAACCTCACAGGGGTCGGCCTCATCCGGGTCCTTCGAGTCCTTAGCCAGGTAGCACTCGAAACCCATGAGCGTGCTGTCCTTGAGCGAGAAGTACCACTTGCAGCTCACCGCGCCGTGCTTGCTGTTGATCACCGCGCAATCGACCCGCAGCGACGCCAGCGATTTCGGCTGCGTGCCGTCGGCCGGGTATGGGTAGAACGGCTCGTTGCCGCCGTGCGCGAACCCGCCCTCGAAGCCCTTATCGCCGAGCGTCAGGAACCGGTGGTAGTGGTACAGCGCCATCATGAGCCCGCCGCTGCCGAGCGGCTGCTTGGCCAGCGACTTGTCGTCCGCCTTTAGCGGCTCGAGCGTGGTTTCGATGTTCAGCTTGAGCGCGACTTTCGTCGTGTCCTTGTTCTCCACAATGTCGGCCTTCATCACGCCCTCGCGGTCGGGCATCTTGAACGTTCCGTCGATCACCCACGCGCCCGGAACCATCGAGAAGTCGCCGTGCCGTTTGAACGCGGCCATCAGCTTGTCGCGCTCAAGGACGTTGAAGTACCAGTTCGAGTACCCGGGCTTGGTCTGGTACATTTTGGCGGTCTCGCCGTTGCCCTTCGGAACCGGGACCGGCCCCCGCCCCTTCGGCGCCGGGGGCTCGTTGCCCGGCGGCTTCTCGCGCTCCTTCTCCTGGTTGCCCATCAGCCGCACCAGCATCTCACGACTCTCGTTCTTGCGGCGCACGGTGAGCGGCACCCGCCACTCCTTGGGGTAGATGCCGAGGGCGTTCTTGTACTGGTTGGTGCTGGTCATCGCGCGGCCGGCGAACTCCAGGAGCTGATCGCCGTTCTCAAGCCCGCGACGGAACGCGTCGCTCTCGTCGAGCATCTGGCGGACCACCATCGGCGGCAGTTGGGCGTCCTCGTTGGCCGACGCGATGGCGGCCCCGAGGGTCGCGTGGTCGGTGTCGATCCCGGCCCGCAGGTGACCCATGAAGTTCTTGATCTGGTTGATGCTGATGGCGTAACCGACGCCCGAGTTGACGCGGCCGCGCTTCTCGAACGAGCCTCGACCGTTGATGCCGATCAGCTCACCGTTCATGTTGAACAGGGGGCCGCCGGAGTTGCCCGGGTTGATCGAGGTCTCGATCTGGATGCAGTCGGTGTACTCCAGCAGGCCCTTGCCTTCGGGCGGCTGGTAGCGGTTCACCCCACTGATCAGACCGTAGGTAACAGTTGGGGTGAAGTCCATCGCCAGCGAGAACGGGTTGCCCATCGCGAGCGACCAGTCGCCGGCCTTCACCTTGTCGCTGTCCCCGAGCTGCACGAACGGGAACGGTTTCCCCTTCTCCTTGGGGACCAGCTTGATGAGCGCCACGTCGCCGACCTTGTCGATGCCGCACACGACGGCGCTGTACAAGTTGCCGTCGGCGAGGCCCGCGGTCGGGAACGGGCCGGTCGGCTGTACGACGTGGAAGTTGGTCAGCGCGTACCCCTCGGGGTCGATGAGTACGCCGGAGCCGCAGCCGGAGCCGTCTGGCATGCACACCGCGACGACCGCCGGGTGAACCTTTTTGATAGCGGCGATGCGCTGCTGCTGCGCATCGACGACCGCCTTGTCCACCTCGACGGGTGCGGCCGGGGCCGCGAGCGGCACCGTTAGCAGGGCGGCGGCCAGGGCTGGGGTCAAGTATCGAAGCATGTTCGTCGCTCAGTGGGTGTTATCTCGAGCACCAACCGCCGTCACTTCTGCACCCGCGCGTCGGCGAGGGTGACGTAATTCCCGTTCAGCGGCGTGTCCGCTTCCACGATGATGCGCAATTGTTTGACGCCCTTGACGGCCAGAACCAACCCCTTCGGCTTGTCCTTGCGCTTCACCAGCTCGCTGAACAGCACCTGCCCGTCTGCTTCAACGGTGACACGGGCGGCGCTCGTCGCGTTGGCGCCGTTCTCGTCGATGCCAACCGTGGCCTTGAACTGCGTGTACTCGCTGTTCAGGTTGAACGTCGCGACCGTATCCGGGGCGATGCACACGCCCTTCGGGAAGGTCAGGTTGTCCAGCTTGATCTGCTCGTTCGCCAGCGAGCGGTCCTTCAGATACGGGACCGTGGGGTTGAGCCGCTTCTCCTCGGCCGGAACCTCGGGCACCTCCAGTTGCGGGTCGAGGTCCGAGAGGTACGCGACGTTGCCGAGGGCGTAATCGAGCCGCACGAGCGCCGCGGCAGACGGATACCAGACGGTCGCGCCGGCCACCGTGACGACCGTAACCCCCTCCATGGTCAACGAGATGCTGGTCGCGGTGAGTGCGTTGCCGTACACGTCGGTGACCTTGCACAGCGTGACCGGGATGCTCGCGGGCTGCGGCTGGTAGAACACCAGTCCGGCGGCGCGCGACAGTTGCAGCTCGTCCTTCGCCCCGGTGTCGCTCTCGAAGTTCACGACCGGGCGCGCTTTCTCGTCGGCCCCGCCCGCGAGGATCGTCCCTTGGCGGAACGTGAACCCGGTCTCGGTCGCGATCACGTAAAGGTCGCGCTTGCCGCGGGTCGCGAGCATCTTCTTCCACGCCTCGCGCACCTTCAAGTCGTCGGCCTTCTTCATCACCGAGAAGACCGCGGACATCGGCATTTCAACTTTTGGGAGGTCCACGCCCGCCGGCCCGGGCGTGAGGTCGGCCTCGAACTGCTTACCCTTCAGGACAAACTTGGTGCAGCGGAAGGTCGAGCCGTCGGTGAGTTCGATCTCCGAGAGCGACGCCTCCTTCGGGGGAGCCGCCACCTTGTTCCCGAGGTCCACGACCACGATGTCGCGTGCGGAAATCTGGAGCTTACTGTCGCCGCTGCTGAACGTGACCCCCTGTGCGTCCACCGCGACAAGCTTGCCGTTCAGCTTCTTGCCGCCGCTGGTCGTCACGTCGTCTGCGGCCGCGTCGGAGCACACCGCGAGCGCGAGCAGTCCCACTACAAGGCAAGCGAGACAGGAGCGGAAACGCATGGTGTCCCTCGCGACGGTCCGACTTCGGTGGAAGTGCGCCATCTTGTTGTAGGCCGGGCGTGTCCGCGGCGACAGGTCGGCCCGAGGCTCCCGGCACGAGCGCCGCGAACGCAAGAGGCGGTGGCCGGTTGCAGTCGGCCACCGCCTCGGTTACGTCGCCCGCGTGAGCCGGTCCGTTACTTCTTGTACCCGTGAATCTTGTCCAGGGCCTCGAAGTAGTTCTTGATCATCGGCTCGAACTTCGGCGGCAGGTCGCGGGTGATTTCCTGTACGACCTTGGCCCGCTTCTCCGGCGGCAGGGTGCCCCACTGCTCGGCGATCTTGCGGAGATCCTGGTCGGTCACCTTGCCGGCCCCGCTGCCGCCCATGATCATGCTGTCCTGTGCGGGGTTAGACGGGTTGATCGTGTTGCCCGGCTTGTTACCCTGGCCCGGCTTGTCACCGCCGCCGGGGCAGTTGCCGCTGTTGGCCTGGCCGTCGCCGGGCTTGTTCTTGGCTTCCAGATCCTTAATCAGTTCGTCGAGGCGAAAGACGATCTTTTTCTGGATGTCCTGCGTCTTCTCGCCGCCACGGGCCAGGTCGAGCCGGCGCCCGCTGTTGTCCATCAGGCGCTCGATGTTCGACAGGTCCTTCGGGTCAGTAGCCCAGCCCTGCATCTCGAAGAACATCAGCGCTGCGACCATCTTGTACCGGTCCGGAGCGTCGGCCACGTCGTCGAGCAGCTTGACGATGCTGCTGATGGCCTGCTCCTTGTCGCCGG
>JBJSXS010000085.1:0-12997 GCA_046086545.1 Gemmata sp. | reverse complement strand
TCCCCGGGCCGCAGCCGGATCGCGCGCGAGTAGCACTCCACGGCCTCCTGGTAGTCGCCGGTGCTGAGCGCCTTGTGGCCGCGGGCGAACAGGTCGTGGGCGTCGTCGGCGGCGCGGTCGCGTGGCATAGGTGGTCGGGTGTCCGGAGTCGTGATCGGCCGTCGGGATCGCGCGAGCGCACACAGAGAGGACCGGCGGCGCGGGCACCCGGTTCGGGTATCTTATCCCATCACCGCCCCGGAGTGAAACCGAGATGCCCCGATGCGGGTTTTCGAGTTGCCGCCGGCCGTGATGCGCAGTCGGCCCGCGGCTCGCACGCCCAGCCCGGGCGGCCGGTTCCCGGCGCTGTCCGCACGGCCCGGTCGGGTGCGCGACGCGCCGGCGGGGGGCGTGTGGGGCGGTGACGCCCGAGGTCACTTCTTCGCCTTCGGCTCCTCGGCCTTCTTCGCCGGCGGGAGATACAGTTCCGGCACCCCGAGCGTCTTCGCGGCGGCGTTCAGCTTCGCCAAATCACCCTTCGCCAGCGAGTCGAGCTGCCCGAGCAGTTTCGCCAGTTCCTTCTCCAGTTCGTCGGCCAGCTCTTTTTGCGCTTTGGTGGGTGCCCCGTCCGCTTCGGTGAGGTTCGTCAGCAGCCACGCGAACTGCGAGTACAGCATCGCCCCGCCCTTCGCGGCGAAGATGTCGTAACTGATCTTCGCCTTCGGGTTGTGCAGTTTCTCCTCCAGCGCGTCGAGCTTCTTCACCAGCGCCTCGGTGTCCTTCAGCAGCGGTTTGGCGTCGTCACGGTCCTTCAACAGCTCCTTGCGCAGGTCGGCCTGCTTCTTCACCGCGCGCAGCCGCGCCACGGCGTCCGACAGGTTGCTGATGTCGTCACGCACCTTCAGCGCGAGCGCCTGCTGCGCGAGAAGCCCGGCGGCGGGGTCGGCGGCCGCGAACTTCAGCGGTTCGGCCTTTGCCAGCAGGCGCTTCAGCTCATCGAACTCGGCGTCCTTGCTCGACACCGGGTTGAGCGGCTCCCGCTCGTAATCGCCGGCCGCGGGGATGAGCGGCGGCTTGCCGGCCGCGCGCGCGAGCCACCGCGGGTCGGCGCTCACGGTCACCGGCTGCGTCAGCTTCTGGTTGCCGGCGCTGAGTCGCACCGCGTACGCGCCCGGCGCGACCGGAACGCGGGCCGCGGCGCTGCCGGAATCGACCGGCGCGCCCGGGATCACCGCCGCGCCGTCGTGCGTCAGGTCCCACACGAACCGGTTGAGGCCCGGTTTCGGCTCCAGCTTGCGCTTCGGCGGCCCGTCCTCGTTCTCCCCGTCGTCCTTGTCGTCTTTCGCGTCGCCCCCGCCCTTGCGGTCGGGGTTCGCCTTGCCCGTCGCCTTCGCGATCACCTTTCCGTTCGCGTCGAGCACCTCGATGGTCACCTCGCCCTTCACGTCGGCGCCCAGTTGATACCAGACGACCGCGCCGGTGTCGGGGTTCTCGCCGGCCGCGTGCCGCGTGAACCCGCTCGTCGGCCCGCCCCAGGTGTTGAACCACTTCGTCGCGGGCGCGACCGGGAACAGGTGCGCGGCCTTCTTCGCGATGGCGGGCGTGGTGGCGCGAACGGGTGCGAGGTCGTCCAGAATCCAGATGCTGCGGCCGTGCGTGCCGACCACGAGGTCGTTGCCTTTCACGACGAGGTCGTGAACCGGCACCGTGGGCAGGTTGAGCTGCAGGCTCTTCCACGTCGTGCCCGCGTCGGAGGAGTACATCACCCCGCGTTCGGTGCCCAGGTACAGCAACCCCTTCTTGAGCGGGTCCTCGCGCACGACGCGGCAGTGCCCCCCGCCTTCGAGGTCGTCCGTGATGCGCGCCCACGCCTTGCCGAAGTTCGTGGTCTTCCAGACGTAAGGCCTGTAGTCGTCCATGCGGTGGTTGGTGACCACGAGGTACGCGGTGCCAGCGGCGTGCGGGCTGGCCTCGATGCAGCACACCGTGCCCCAGTCGGGCAGCCCGGGCACGTTCGCGGTCACGTTCTCCCAGGTCTTGCCCTCGTCCCTCGAAACGTGAACCAGTCCGTCGTCGGTGCCGGCCCACAGCACCCCTTTTTGCACCGGCGATTCCGCGAGCGCGAAGACGGTGCAGTACACCTCGACCCCGGTGTTGTCGCCGGTGATCGGTCCGCCGCTCCACTGCTGCTTCTGCTTGTCGTTGCGCGTGAGGTCGGCGCTGACTTTCTCCCACGTCTGGCCCGCGTCGCGCGTGCGGAACAGCACGTTGGCCGCGTGGTACACCGTCTTGGGGTCGTGCTTGGACACGAGGACCGGCGCGGTCCACTGGAACCGGTACTTCATCTTCGCGGGGTCGATCCCGGACGGGTTGAACTGGTTCACGGTGACGTTGCGGGCCTGCCCGGTGCGGTGGTCGTAGCGGGTCAGGATGCCGCCGTACTCGCCCGCGTACACGATGTCGGGGTCGGCGGGGTCGGCGACCGCGTGCCCCGCCTCGCCGCCGCCCACCGAGTGCCAGTCGCCCAGCCCGATGCCGCCACTTTTCAGCGACCGCGACGGCCCGCTCGCGCTGCCCAGGTCTTGCAGGCACGCCATGACGCGGTACGGCGTGCGGGTGTCGGTGCTGACGTGGTAGCACTGGGAGACCGGCAGCGCCGGCGCGGCCCACGTCTTCCCGCCGTCGGCGGTGATGTCTACCCCGCCGTCGTTGGAGTTGATCATCCGCGCGGGGTTCCTGGGGTCGATCCACAGGTCGTGGTGGTCCCCGTGGTGCGGCCCGGACACGCGGGCGAACGACTTCCCGCCGTCGGCGCTCCTGAGCAGCTGCACCTGCGGGGCGAACACCACGTCCGGGTTCGTCGGGTGAACGGTGAGCGTGCTGTAGTACCACGCGCGCTGGCGGATCGGGCGCGAGTCGTTCACCAGCGCCCAGGTTTCGCCGCCGTCGTCGGACCGGAACAGCCCGCCCTTCTCGGCCTCGATGACGGCGTACACCCGGCGCGAGTCCGACGGCGCGACCGCCACCCCGACCTTGCCCCACGGCTTCGGCGGAAGGCCGTTGTCATTGTTTCGGGTTTCGGGTTTCGGGTTCCGAGCTTCCGGCTCGGAGAGCCGCTCCCAGGTGTCGCCGCCGTCGCGCGAGACGTACAGGTCGGAGCCGGGACCGCCGCTGGTCATCTCCCACGGGCGCCGGCGCGTCTGCCAGAACCCCGCGAACACCACCCGCGGGTTGTTCGGATCGATGCACACGTCGCTCGCGCCGGTGTCGTCGTTCTTGAACAGCACCCTGTCCCACGTCTTGCCGCCGTCTTTGGTGCGGTACAGCCCGCGCTCGGCGTTCGGGCCGAACGCGTGCCCGAGCACCGCGGCGAAGCACACGTCGGGGTTCTTCGGGTCGACCGCGACCGTGCCGATCTGACCGACGTGCTTCCACACGTGCGTCCAGGTCTTGCCCGCGTCCGTGGAGCGGAAGACGCCGGCGCCCGGTGACACGTTGCCGCGAATGTTGGCCTCGCCCGTGCCGACGTACACGACGTTCGGGTCGCTCGGCGCGACCGCGATGCTCCCGATCGAGCTGGTGGGCTGATCGTCGAAAATGGGCTTCCAGGTGAGCCCGCCGTCGCCGGACTTCCAGACGCCGCCGCTGGCGGTGGCGGCGTAGTAGGTGAGCGGGTCGCCGGGCACCCCGCACGCGCGGCTCACGCGGCCACCGGCGAACGGCCCGACCAGCCGGTACTTCGCCGCCGCGAACTCCTTCGGATCGTCTGCACGGGCAAGTGTCGCGAGCGAAAGGACCGACAGCGCGAGAGCGGTACGCAGAAGCATGGTGCGGCTCGTGCGGCAAAAGGGACCCATCTTGCCCATCTTAAACCGCCGGCACGCAAATCCAACCAACAACTCGCCCGCTGATCCGGCGAAACCACCCGCCCACGCAGTACAGCCGTCACTCCTCCCCGCCCGCGCCGCCCCGGGACCGGGGCGACATCGACCGCGGCGCCACCCGGGCGTGAGCGGTGCGCCCGGGAGCGCCGAGAGGAACATGAGCTGCCCCCCCCGCGCCGGGTGCCGCGGCATACCCGGTTCGCGCCCGCGCTCCTAGAACACCGATTCACCGCGCCCGTTGGCACTTGTGGTACGAAGCTCTCCGGGGACCAAGCATGACCGCGCCGCACCCGCTGCCGCACACCCGCACCCGCACCCTCAAGTTCCCGTCCGCCGCGAGCGCCGCGAAGCACGTCGCCAAGGAGATCGACAAGCTGATCCGCGCGCGCAACGCCGCCGGCAAGCCCACCGTCCTCGGCCTCGCCACCGGCAGCACGCCGGTCGGCCTCTACCGCGAGCTCATCCGGCTCCACAAGGAAGAGGGCTTGGACTTTTCGCGGGTCGTGACGTTCAACCTGGACGAATACTACCCGATGCAGAAGGAGAGCCAGCACTCGTACTTCAAGTGGATGCACGAGACGCTGTTCAACCACATCAACGTGAAGTGGGAGAACATCCACATCCCGGACGGCACCCTGAAGCCGGACGAGGTGGACGCCGCGTGCGCCGAGTACGACGAGAAGATCAAGGCCGCGGGCGGCATCGACATCCAGATCCTGGGCATCGGGCGCACCGGGCACATCGCGTTCAACGAGCCCGGCAGCCCGCAGAACAGCCGCACCCGGCTGGTCACCCTCGACAGCATCACGCGGCGCGACGCGGCCGACGGGTTCTTCGGCGAGAAGAACGTGCCGCACCACGCGCTCACGATGGGCGTCGCCAGCATCCTCGACGCCCGCCGCGTGTTCCTGATGGCGTTCGGCGAGCACAAGGCCGGGATCGTGTACAGGGCGCTGGAGCAGCCGCCCACCGAGGCCATCTCCGCGAGCTTCCTGCAAGACCACAAGGACGCGACTTTCGTCCTGGACGAGGCGGCGGCGGCCGAACTGACCGCGATCAAGCGGCCGTGGGAGGTCGGGCCGTGCCAGTGGACCCCGGACCTCGTGCGCAAGGCGGTCGTGACCCTCGCCCTGACCGTGAAGAAGGGGCTTCAGAAGCTCAACGACGACGACTTCCGCGACCACCACCTGTACGAGCTGCTGCGCGAGAAGGGCCCGGCCGAGCGCATCGGCGAGGCGATCTTCCACGACCGCATGGAGACGCTCAAGCCGTACCCGGCGGGCCGGGGCGCGGACGCGCCCAAGACGGTGCTGGTGTTCTCCCCGCACCCGGACGACGACGTGATCTCGATGGGCGGCACCATCATTCGCTTGGTGGAGCAGGGGCACAAGGTCCACATCGCGTACATGACCAACGGGAACGTCGCGGTGTTCGACCACGACGCGCGGCGGTTCGTGGACTTCGTCAGCGAGTTCCTCGAGTCGTTCGGCACCGCGGCCGAGCAGTCCAGCGCGGGCACGCTCAAGGACCGCGTGTATCAGTTCCTCGACGCGAAGAAGGCGGGCGAGCGCGACAGCCCCGAGGTGCTCAAGGTGAAGGCCGTGATCCGCACCACCGAGGCCCGGGCCGGGGCGCTGGTGTGCGGCATCCCGCCCGAGCAGCTGGAGTTCATGGACCTGCGGTTCTACCACACCGGCACCCGCACCAAGAACCCGATCCACCCGCAGGACATCGACGACATTGTCGAACTGCTGAAGCGGCTGAACCCCGCCCAGGTGTACGTCGCGGGCGAGCTGTCCGACCCGCACGGCACGCACCGGGTGTGCGCCGAGGCCATCTTCGCCGCGACCCGGCGCGTGCGGGCCGAGGGGTTCGCCCCCGACGTGTGGCTGTACAAGGGCGCGTGGGAGGAGTGGGAGCCGCACGAGATCGAGATGGCGGTGTCGCTGTCGCCGGAGGTGCTGGAGCGCAAAAAGCAGGCCATCTTCCGGCACCAGAGCCAGAAGGACAAGGCGATGTTCCCCGGCGGCACCGACCGCCGCGAGTTCTGGCAGCGGGCCGAGCAGCGGAACATTGCCACCGCCCGCACCTACGACGCCCTGGGCCTGCCCGAGTATTACGCGCTCGAAGCGTTCGTAAAGTGGAACGACGGGCAGTAGGGTCAGGGGGCAGGCCGCAAGAATCCGGGGACAGGCGCGAGTCAGCCGGCCAGTTAGCCGCCGGCCCGGGGCTAACTGGTTTCGACTTCGAGCTCCTGCTTCCCGGCCTAGAACCGGGTGCCGGCGGCGCTGACCGCGCCCTGGAACCCGGCGAACGCCGGGAACGAGCCGATCTGGTTGCCGAGCAGGTCGAACGACCGCACGGTCGCCGCCGCCCCGCCGCTGGGCGCCACGTCGATCTCGTACCGGCCGTCGCGGTTGCTGTCTGCCACGGTCACCGTGCCCCCGGTGGTGCCGGCGCCGAACCCCGCCGGGAGGAAGCTCGCCGCCGTCGCGAAGGTGGAGCCGTTGACGACCTGCACGTTGAGCGGCCCCCCCGCGCTGCCCAGCACGAAGTCCGCGACCCCGTCGCCGGTCACGTCGCCGACTGCCAGGGACACGTCGCCCAGGTACGGGCTGAACGCGAAGAAGCTGTTCTGGAAGCTCGGCAGGCTGGCCGCGGCGAACGCGGCGCCGGCCGCGGTGAATACCTTGGTGTGGCCGTTGATGGCGGCGGCGGTCACGATCTCGTCGGTGCCGTTGTTGTCGAAGTCGCCGGCGGAAACGGTGACGCTACCCAAGAAGTCCGGGTACGCGAAGAAGCTGGACATCTGCGACCCGTCGCGACCGCTGAACGCCTTAACGTGCCCGTTGGCCCCGCTCGCGACCACCAGGACGTCGGCGAACCCGTCGCCGTTCACGTCGCCGCTGCCGACGTTGACCGAGCCGTTGAACCCCTCGAACGCGAAGAAGCTCAGGAGCTCCGCGCCGGTGGTGCCGTCGAACACCTTGACGTGCCCGTTGGCCGCCTGCACCGCGGCGACGACCGCGTCCGGCACCCCGTCGCCGTTCACGTCGCCGGTCGCCACCCGGACCCCGCCGGCGAACCCGGCGAACGGCACGACCCCGGCCCGGACGGTGCCGGTGCTCGGGTCGAGCAGGCGCACGTCGCCGTTGACCCCGGGTCCGGACCCGACCACCAACGTGCCCTCCGGCGCCGCGGCAAGGCCGACCGTGGCGGTCGCCCCGGCGGCGCCGACGGCACCCACGACGGTCGCGGCCCCGGTCGTCAGGTCGATGGTGTACAGGCGCGTGACCCCGTCGGCCGTGGTCAGGGTCGCGTACGCCACGCCCAACCCGTTGTTGTTCGGCCCGGACGCCGGACCGACGGCCTCGAAGATGTCGAACCCGGCGTCGGACCCGGCCGCCAGCGTCACGCCGAGGGCGCCGACGACGGTGACCACGCCGCCGTTGGGGCTGGGAGAGCCGTCGATGCCGCCGACCCGGACCAGCGAGCTGCTCGCCCGGTCGATGGCGTACAGGGTGGTCGGGGTGGTGCTGCCCGGGGTCTGCCGGTCGGTGTTCCGGTCGTAGGCGGCGCCGATGAGCTCGAAGGTCGCCAGGGAGATCGGCGTGTCGTTCCCCGCCAGCGCCCCGTCGGTCGGGTTGAGGCGGGCGTTCGCCAACAAGTCGTTCACGTACCGGATGCGGTCCACCGTCGGGTTGAAGTCGTACCCGCCGGCGGTGTCAGACCCGTTGGTCACCGTCGCGCCGGTGCCGACCAGGGTGGCCGCGCTGGTCAGCGGGTTGATGGAGTACGTGCTGAACGTCTGCGAGCCGCTGCTGCCGGTGGGCGCGGTGCTGCCGAACAGTTGTCCGGTGCGCGGGCGGAAGTCGATGCCCTGCAGGGTCTCACCGGCGCCCAGCCCGGTCACCGTCGTGGTGGCCTGAACGGTTGTAGGGGCCGCGCTGTCGAACCGGAGCAGCACGTTGTTGTCGGCCAGTGCGTAAAGCGTCGCGGGCACCTCACGAGCTTCCAGCGGTTCGAGCCCGAGTGCCGAGTGCCGCGTCTTCTTTCCGGGGCGGTCCACCGGGGCGATGCGGCGCGGGCGTGAGGGGAGACGCGTAAACATGGGGACGGCACTCCAGTTACTGAGGGGGTAGAGAGCTGTGGCGGCCGAGAAGAGATCCCAGCTGATCGCCCGGGCCGATTCAGCAGACGGAACATAGACGAGGGCAGTCTAACTGGCGCACGAGCCGTTAATAGTCGGGTGCGTGCCAACACTTGGTGTCGGGGAAGCCCCGACACCACCACGCACCCGCCCCCAACCGAGCGACGCGCGCCGGCACGCACAGTTGGCATCACACCAAGTCCGGGTAACGTGCAACCGTCGAGCGGCGACGGTCCGGTGCAACACCACGTTCGGCGGTATCCGCAGCCCCGTGACCGCGTGACCGCCCGAGCCGTCCACGATTACCACCAGCACCTTCCGGCCGGGTGGGACGGGTCTGCCCGCCTGGCTTCGCGCAGGACGGCAACGGACAACACGGCGCGCAGAAGGAGCTTCGTTTCTTGGTGACGGGCGAAACGGCACCGTGCCGCCCGGGGGTAGGCCGTCGCTGTGCGGGCCGGAGAGCAATTCTGGTGCCCGGAATGGCGACGAGTCGACACTTACCCTCGCCCGGGGCCATCGGCAGTTCCGTCGCGGTGTATTGCCCCGGCCGATTGGCAAGAAGGTTGCCGGCCCTTGAAAAGCTCAGGCGTGAGAGAAAAGTTCGCGCAACTCCTCACGCGACTGACCTTCTCATTTAGGGCCGCGAACGGTATCACCTAAAAATCGTTTCCGTCGCATCGAATCCGGGGCCAGGACACTCGAACTTACTAACAGGGGAACGGGCCCGAACCTTCTGTCACAATTCCGCGTCCGTCGTACGTTCACCCGGCGCGGGCGCACCTAGAATGGTGACAGCAGGGCGGCCGCTACCCCTCACATACGGGAGCCACTCACATGAGCAACACGCCCAATCGTGCGAGCAACTCGGCGGGCAAGCCGCGCAAGAAGGAGGTCACACTGGACCTCGCCACCGCCCGCCAGATGCTGCCGCTGGTTCGGAGCATCGTGACCGACGCGGTCAGCGCCCGGCGCGCGCTCAACCGGCTCGCACCCGAACACGAGCGCCTCGACCGGCAGCGCCGGGACCTCGTGTGGCAAGAGCGCCAGCGGCGGTACCAGGTGATCGACGAGATCGCCGCGGCCGAAAAGGCCTGGGTGGCAGCGGTTGCCGAACTGAACGGTCTGGGGGTCACGCTGGTGGACGACGAGTCGGGCGAGGTCGATTTCCCGACGAAGGTGAACGGCCGCACGGCCGCCTTCTCCTGGCTGATGGGCGAAGACGCCCTCCGCCACTGGCACTACTCCGACGAGGAGTCCCGGCGGCCCATCCCGGCCGACTGGGAGGACAAGTCTGGGTCGGCCGCGCCGACCCGCTATCGCGGTAGCCAACCCTGAGCGGACCCATACGGTTCGCACGGAACGGCCGCACCGGAAGGTGCGGCCGTTCGCGTTGTGCGGGTCGCTCCGGCCCCGCGCGTTTCCCAAGTTCTCGGCGGTGCGGTTGTGCGAACAGTGCCCCCGGACCGAAACCGACATTTTGTATTTTTTACTTCAAGCCGTTTGCGTCTCAGTCGCGCGTGCTCTATTACTTGTTGTCACCTGATGCTGACGCCGCGAAGCGACAGCCGATGGGGACAACCGGGCGGCAGTTTTTGTGCCGACCGGTGGCTTGTTGTGGTTGGGCTTTATCCGTTCCGAGGGGGGAACGGTTGAGGCTGCCAGGCTACCGAAGGGATGGACGGGACCCGTAAGTAGACTCGGCACGCGGGGCGAGCGCAAGCTCGCCCCGCGTTATTTTCGTATTGCGGTACGGCGATTGGGGGGGGGCGTAAGCCCTCCGCGTGCATCACGGCCCATTTTGGGTGTGGCGCGCGCGGAGGGCTTACGCCCCTCGTTCATCTTCGGATAAGATGAACCGTCCGTCAGGAGGTCGCCATGAGTACCGCCGAAGTGCCCGCCCCCGCACACGCCGAGCCGGCCCGCCGGGTCGAGAACACCCCGGGCCGGCTCGGGGCGTGGCCGGTGAACGCCGTGGTGTCGCGCGTCGGCCCGCCGTGGAAGCGGCGCCTCGCACGGGCCGCGTTCTTCGTCCCCAAGGTGCGGCACTTCGAGAGGCAGTACGCCGACGTGCCCGACGCCAAGTTGCTCGATCTGAGCATGGCACTGCGCGGCAAGGCGCGCGGCAAGTGGGATCTGGACGGGCTGCTCCCGGAGGCGTTCGGCCTCGTGTCGGTTGCCATCCAAAGAACTCTCGGCATTCGCCCGTTCGACGTGCAGCTCGCGGCCGGGGCGGTGATGCACTTCGGCGGGCTGGTCGAGCTCGCCACCGGCGAGGGCAAAACGGTCAGCGCCAGCGCGCCCGCGTACCTGAACGCGCTCTCGGGGAAGGGCGTTCACGTCACCACCGTCAACGACTACCTCGCGAAGCGCGACGCCGAGTGGATCGGGCCGGTGTACCAGAAGCTCGGCCTGACCGTGGGCGTGCTCCAACAGAAGATGGAAGAGCCGGCGCGCATCGAGGCGTACAAGGCCGACGTGACCTACGGCACCGCGGCCGAGTTCGGGTTCGACTTCCTGCGCGACCGGCTGAAGGTGCGCGGCGGGCAGGCGGCGACGGCGCCGTTCTGGTCCGCGTGGACCGGCGGCGGGGGCCGCATGGACCCGCGGGTGCAGCGCGTCCTGCACTACGCCATCGTGGACGAGGCCGACAGCATCTTCGTGGACGAGGCCAAGACCCCGCTCATCATCGCCAACCCGACCCGCCCGGCCGAGCCGGAGGAACAGGTGGTGTTCAAGTGGGCCGACGCGCTGGCGCGCGACATGGCGCGCGACGAGCACTTCATGATGAACGCCAAGAAGGACAAGATCGAGTTGACCGACGCGGGCAAGCACCTCGTCCGGTACTCGAACCCGCCCACCGGCAAGCACGCCAAGGCGATGGACAAGCTGCTCGAAGCGGTCGAGCGCGCGCTGCACGCGCACTACCGGTTCGCGCGCGACCAGCACTACATGGTGAACGCCGAAAACAAGATCGTCATCATCGACGAGGGCACCGGGCGGCCCATGCCGGACCGGCACTGGCGCGACGGGCTGCACCAGGCGGTCGAGGCGAAGGAGAAGGTGCAGATCAACATGCCGAGTTCGCACGCGGCACAGATCACGTTCCAGAACTTCTACCGCCTGTACGAGAAGCTCGCGGGGATGAGCGGTACGCTGCTGCCCAACTTCTGGGAGATGCGCAAGGTGTACCGGCGGTGGACGACGAAGGTGCCCACCAACAAGCCGAACAAGCGCGAGGTGCAGCCGGACCGCGTGTTCCCGACCGAGGACGTGAAGTTCAGCGCGGTGGTGCAGAAGACCCAGGAGATGCTGTCCGCGGGCCGGCCCGTGTTGATCGGCACGCGCACCGTCGAGGCGTCGAAAAAGCTGAGCGCGAAGCTGACCGCGGCCGGCGTGCCGCACCAGGTGCTGAACGCGGAGCAGAACGAGAGGGAGGCCGAGGTCGTGTCGTCCGCCGGTCAGCCGGGCACGGTGACGGTGGCCACCAACATGGCCGGCCGCGGGACCGACATCAAGCTCGGGCCGGGCGTGGCGGAGAACGGCGGCCTGCACGTGATCGGCACCGAGCGGCACGAGGCCGAGCGCATCGACCGGCAGCTCGTCGGCCGCGCCGGGCGGCAAGGCGACCCGGGCAGCGCGCAGTTCATGCTCGCGCTCGACGACCAGCTGCTCGAAGGGTTGGGGCGCGCGAAGCAGGACGAGCTCGCGGCCCTGGGCAAGGCCGGCGGCACGCGCGACTGGGACGCGCTCGCCCCGCTGTTCCGGGTGGCGCAGAAGCGCGTCGAGGCCCGGCACTACCGCCAGCGCCTCGACCTGATGAACTACGATAAGCAGCGCCAGGAGATGCTCCAGGACCTGGGCGCCGACCCGTACGTGGATTGAGCGGCCGCAGACTACTTCGGCTCGACCAGCTCATCGAGGCCCTTGAGCGCGTCGCGCACCCGCGCGCTCTCGCCGACCTTGCCCACTGCGGGGATCGCGGCCTTCAGGCTGGACACGTCCTTCGCCGCGGCCTCGCGCACGCGGCGCAGGGTCGCCGCGGCGGGCGACTGCGGCGGCACGGTGTCGTCGCCCCGCTTGAGCGTCGGGAGCAGCCCGTCCTTCACCACGTCGCGGAACAGCGCGGTCAGTTCGGCCACGCGTGCCGCGTCCTGCCGGGCGGCGGCGTCGCGGATCGCGTTCGCCAGCGCCAGCGCCGCCTTGTGGCACTCCTCGGCCCGCTTCTCGATGTGATCCTCGCCGGCCAGCTGAACGCCGTGATCCACAAGGTTGCCGATCAGCGTGCCGTTCGCCTTGAGCAGCCGCACCTGATCGGCCGGGGACAGTTGCGGTTCGGGCGCCGGCCCCTGCGCGCCGGCCCAGGCCGCGAGTGCGACGAATGCAACCGGGAGATGCGCCCAGCGGACCATTGCTTAGTTCCCCTGTTGGGCGCGAGTTAGTTCCCGCGCGCCGTCGCGGGCGGTGTCCGCGATCCGCTTGAGTGTGAGCTGGGCGTCCGGCGGGGCCTCGCGCGACAGCTTGTCGGCCGCGTCAGCGTCGGCCTCCAGCCTGGCCGCGAGGCCGTCGAGCAGGCGCCGCTTTTCGGGCACGGTCAGCGCGTGCGGGGGCAGTTCCTTCGCCGTCTTCACCATGCCGCCGGTCACCACCTTGTCGTACCACCGGGCCAGTTCGGTCAGCTCCGCGGGCGGCGCGATGCGGGCCATGCCGCGGGTCTCGCCGGCGAGGTCGCCGGCCATGTCGCCCAGCACCTCGAGTCGCTTGGCGGGCGTCTCCGCCCGGGCCATCGCCACGTTCCGGCCGGTCATCTTCTTGAGCAGCGGGTGGTCCTGCCGCTCCACCATCTCCGGGGTCACGGGCTTCGGCCTGTTGAGGTGCCACGCGAGGCCGCCGGCGACCAGCACCGCCGCGGCCAGCCCGCCGACGTAGTTCGCGTTGCGGCGGAGGACCCGCGTCGCGCCCGCGGCGTAGCTCGGGCGCGACG
>JBJSXS010000084.1:0-7655 GCA_046086545.1 Gemmata sp. | reverse complement strand
CGCCGCGCCGCC
The DNA here is from genome assembly GCA_046086545.1 of Gemmata sp. Classification (GTDB taxonomy): domain Bacteria; phylum Planctomycetota; class Planctomycetia; order Gemmatales; family Gemmataceae; genus Gemmata. The sequence goes on along the minus strand of JBJSXS010000084.1, from coordinate 7,643 downwards.
GGCCGCGAGCAGGTAGCCGGCGCCGACGGTGAACAGCGCCATGACCGCGATCCTCGGCTTGGTCAGTTCGGCGTAGTCCGCGAGGCGGGACGGCGCGTGACCCTTGGGCGCGACGCCGACCGCCGGCGCACCCGACCCGAGCGGCTTCAGCGCGTCGGCCTCACCGGTCAGCGACACCTTCATCATCGCGCGTCTCCGCGTAAACGACTGACCACCGGCTCGGGCGAGCGGTGGGGCGCCGATGCGCGCGCCCACTCAGCGGCCGGTTCGTCTAATGTAGGAACGGCCGCGCCCGGCGACCGCCGCAGAGAGAGGGCAACCGTCAGCGAAACCGCCCACAGGCTGCTGCCGATGAGCGCGTGCAGGGTCCGGGTGGCGATGTACGCGGGCGTCATCCGCTCCGACTCGGACAGCAGCCCGTTCCCGAACCGGGCGAGCCACGCCTCCACCCCGAGCGCCACTTGCAACACGAGGAGCAGCGACACCGCCCACACGAGCGGCGCCACCCGCGCGCGCACCGCCGGGACCTTCATCGCGGAGTGCGCGAACCACATCACCACGACCGTCGCCACGAACGCGGTGAGCATGTGCAACCGCTGCGTGAGCGGCCCCGGCATGTGCCGGACCAGCGCGCCGAACAGCACCTGCACGAACACCACCAGCGCCACCCCGGCGGCAACGCGCCCGAAACTGCCCGCCTCGGCACCGCCCGCGCGCGGCCGCGAGGCGAGCACGGCGATCGCGGTGAGCGTGCCGAACACCACTTGCGCGAACATGCCGTGGATCAGCGCCAGGTCTGGGCCGATCAGTTCGTTCATCAGCACGCGGACGCCGCCGAACAACCCTTGCACCATCACCGCGGCGAGCGCGAGCACGCCGAGCAACCGCACCGCACCGCCGCGGGCGAACAGCCCGGACGCGGCCGCCCCGAGCGCGACGGCCAGCCCCGCGAGGCAGGTCGCGGCGGCACGGACCGGCACCTTGATCTCGGCCTTCGACAGCGCCCCTTCCTTGATGAGCTTGTTCTGCGCCATCAACTCGCGGTGCAGATCCCCGAAGCCCGCGATCAGCACGACGAGCCCCGCGAACGCGGCCCCGCGGGCGGCCTTCCGCGGGTCGGTGCCCACCAGTCCGAGGGTCAGGATGATGACGAGCCCACCGACGGTGAACGCCGCGATCCGGTGGGAGTGCTCGACGAAGAACGACGAGTCCTGCCGGAACCGCTCCCGCTCGGCCGGGGTCGCCGTGCTGAACACGTACCACGGCTCGGTGGGCCACAGCGGGTCGGCCATGCCGGCCGCGTGGCTCGTCACCACCTGCCCCATGCCCAGCAGCAGGAGCGGGGCGGCGAGGGTCGCCACCGCCCAGACGTGCAGCCAGCGCGGAACGATCCGAGGAGCGTGGGTCATCGCTTGGGAACCCAGTGCGGGCGCGTCAAAAGGTGCGAATATAACCTACGGAGTCCCCGCCGGGTTAACAGCGCTGCGCACAGCGTCGGGCAGTTGAGCGGGGTACGGCAGCGCGCGCACGAACCGAACCAAGTCCCAGACCTCGCGTTCGGTCAACTTCGGGTGCGCCGGCATCCCCACGGGGCGTACCCCGAAGCGCACACGAGCGTACACGTCCTCCGGCCGCGACCCGCCCTTGAGGGCGTCGCGCTGCGTGAGGTCCGCCGGGCGCGCCACCGTGCCCCACACGTCGTACCGCAGCACCGGCTTGCGCCCGTACTCCCCGTGACACGAGATGCACGAGTTATCGGCCTTCGCGGCGAAGATCGTGTACCCGCGCTTCACCGCTTCCAGGTGCGCGGGCGAGCCGGGTTCGCCGTCGTCGGGTTCCGGGGGCAACGGCGGGGCGTGCTTCGCCGCCTCCCACTCCGCTCTGATCGAGTTCACCAGCGCGCCCGCCTCGGGCGTTTGCCCGGTCGCGGCACCCTTCAGCAGCTCGAACTCCGTCTGCCCGCGAACCGAGAGGTAGACGACGTACCGCGCGAGCAGATCGCGTTCGCCCTCCTGGAGCAGCGCGAACGACGGCATCGGCGTGCCCTTGAGGCCGTCTTTTAAAGTGCGGTGCAGGTCGGCCGGGCGCGGCTTCGCGCTCGCGCCGGTGGTCACGAACTTGAACTGCCCCTGCCGGTAGTCGCGCGGGAACGGCACCGTACTGCCGGACGGCCCGCGCCCGTCGCCGCTCAGGTTGTGGCACTGCTGACAGTGCCGCCGGTACAGACGGGAGCCCTCCGAGAGCGAGGGCGCGTCGTCCACCTCGCCCGTCGGGGCGGCGGGCGTACCGAACGTGTCCTTGAGGGCTGCGGCGTGTTGCTTGCGCGGGTCCAGGGGCACACTCGCGGGGTCGAGCGTCTGCCCGCCGAGCGCGTCGAGCGCGGCAATTTCCGCGTCCCGCCTGAGCGGATCGTTGAGGGCCGGTGCCGGCTTGTCGGGCACCTTCAGCACCACTCGGTTGGCCCGGGGCAAGAAGGCGAGGTTCGGCGGCACGTCCGGCGCTTTGTTGCAGCCGCCGCAACCGGGCAAAAGAGCAAGGGCGTAGCCGGCCGCGAGCAGCGCGGCAAGAGCCGACACTCGGAACCGCCCCCGCCCTTCCCGGCCGCCAGCCATCGAACCGCGCTCCGGTCAGAACGGCGTGATCACCATTTGCCGCGTCATGTAGTCGCCCATGAACAGCACGAACAGAATGCCCATCCAGAACAGCGACGACAGTGCGGTGAGGACCACCACCTTGTCGCCCTGCCGAAGGTGCATGAAGTAGTACCCGACCAAGCCCGCCTGCACGGAGCCGATCAGCAACTGCATCGGCAAGGTGAACTTCGACGGTCCGATGGAGATCGAGAGGAACACGTTCGCCAGCGCCAGACCGACGACGCAGGCAAAAACCAACATCAGCAGGCCGGGGCTGTCGACGTCCTTCCGGATGCCGTGCGGGTCGTGGTCGTTGTGGGTGCCGTGCTGGTGCTGGGCGGGTGTCGTCGGGTTGGCCATGGCTCAGATCCTGTTTGCCAGGAGTTCACTTAGTCTTGTTGTGAAGCGGTGGCCCGGCCGGGCCACACGCTAAACGGCCGCGGAGTTGTCAGTGGTGCGCCCCGTACCCGGCACCCGCCAGGTACAGCAGCGGCATCAGGAACAGCCAGATCGCGTCCACCAAGTGCCAGTACAAACTGACCACCTCGACGGTGGAGTAGTTCTCCGGCGGGATGGTGCCGCGCCAGGCCTCCCACACCAGCCATAGGATGCACCCGATGCCCACGATGATGTGGATACCGTGGATGCCCGTCATGATGTAGTAGAAGCACAGGAACAACTGCACTTGGCCGGGTTGGATCGTCCCGAGCGTCGAGCCTTCGTGGTTCCGCAGTGTCAGGTCGCTCGCCCACTTCTCGTGGTGCGGGTGCGCCCCCTTCGCGTCCTCTTCAAAGTATTTCTGCGCCTCGGTGAACGTCTTCCCGCGCACGGCGTGTTGGGCCTTGTCCAACTCGGTGTCGAACATCTCGCCCGGGACGTAGTGTTCGTGGAAGTCCGCCTTGTACTCGAACCCCTTCACCACCATGAACGCCGTCGCCAGCGCCGCGGTGACGAGCAGGTAACGGATCAGCCCCGCCTTGTCGCCGAGCTTCGCCGCCCTGATCCCCAGCGTGATCGTGAGACTGCTGGTGATCAGGAACATCGTGTTAATCAGCGCGAACTTCCAGTTCAGGTGCGAGCTGGCGTACACGAACTCGGCCGGGTACCAGAGCCGGTACACGGTGTACGCGCCGAACAGCCCGCCGAAGAACAGCACCTCCGTCGCCAAAAACATCCACATGCCCAGCCGCTCGCACGCGTGCTGCTGGTGCAGGTCTTCAAAGTGGTGCTTGAGCACCGGTGAGTGGGTGCTAGCGGACAACTTCGGTCTCCTTCTTCAAGGGTCCGGAGGGACCGGCGGGGCCTTCGGCGCCGCCCGGGCCGGGCGGTTCGGGCAGCCCGCGGCCCATCTGATCGACGCCGATCGCGTACTCGTAGGGACCGCACACCACGACCGGCGTGCTGTCGAAGTTGTGAACGGTGGGCGGGCTCGGGATCAGCCATTCCAGCCCGGTCGCGCTCCAGGGGTTCGACCCCGCCGGCTTCCCGAAGAACAGCGACAGCGGGAGGTAGATCATCGGCAGCAGGTAGCCCAGGCCCAGGATGCTCGACCCGGCGGTGGACATCACGTGGTAGATCTGGAACTCCGCCGGGTAGTTCGGGTACCGCCGCGGCATCCCGTGGTAGCCCATGACGAACTGCGGCAGGAACGTGAGGAAGAACCCCACGATCATGATCACCGCCGCGACCCGGCTCCACCAGTCGGAGTACATCCGCCCGGTCATCTTGGGCCACCAGAAGTGGATGCCCGCCATGTACGCGATCACCATCCCGCCGACCATCACGAAGTGGAAGTGCGCCACCACGAAGTAGGTGTCGTGCAGGTGGATGTCTGTGCCCAGGGTCGCCAGGAACAGGCCGGTCAGCCCGCCCACGGTGAACAGCACCAGGAAGCCGATCGCCAGAATCATCGGCGCGTGGAACGTGATCGAGCCCCGGTACAGGGTCGCCGTCCAGTTGAACACCTTGATGGCGGACGGCACCGCAACGAGCATGCTCAGGAAGCTGAACAGGAACGCGGCGTAGAAGCTGATGCCGGCCACGAACATGTGGTGCGCCCACAGCAGGAAGCCGACCACCGCGATGCCCATGCTGGACCACGCGACGGCGTGGTAGCCGAAGATGTTCTTCCGGCTGAAGCAGGTCAGCACCTCGCTCACCACGCCCATCCCCGGCAGGATCATGATGTACACGGCCGGGTGCGAGTAGAACCAGAACAGGTGCTGGAACAGGACGGGGTCGCCGCCGATGCTCGGGTCGAAGATGCCGATGCCCGCGGCCCGCTCGACCATGAGCAGCACCAGCGTGACGGCCACGACCGGCGTCGCGAGCAGCTGGATCAGGCTGGTTGCGTACAGCGACCAGACGAACAGCGGGAGCCGGGCCCAGGTCATGCCCGGGGCCCGCATCTTGTGGACCGTGACCATGATGTTCAGGCCGGTCATGATCGAGCTGAAGCCGGAGATGAACGCGCCCATCACACCGGGGATGACGTTCGACTGCGCGGCCCGCGAACTGTAGGGCGGGTACAGCGTCCACCCGGTGTCGATGCCGCCGACCAGCACGGCCCAGCCGGCGAACGCCGCCCCGATCATGAACACGTACCAGCTCGCCAGGTTCAGCTTCGGGAACGCGAGGTCCTTGGCCCCGATCATCAGCGGGATGAAGAAGTTCCCCAGCACCCCGGGCACGGCCGGGATCAGGAAGAAGAACAGCATCAGCACGCCGTGCGCGGTGAACGCACGGTTGTACGCGTCCTCGGTCAGGAGCTGGCTGTTCGGGGTCAGCAGGTTGGTCCGCACCAGGGCGGCGAAGATGCCGCCCAGGATGAAGAACACGGTGATCGAGCCGAGGTACAGCAGGCCGATCCGCTTGTGGTCAACGGTGAACAGCCACGACCAGATGGTGTGGGAGATGTTCAGGTAGTTGAGCTTGGCCGGGGCCGGCTCTGGGGCCACCGCGGGCGCGGGCGCCGGCGCGGCGCTGCCGTGTGGTACTGCGATGCTCATGGGTTACTTCCCTCCCGGCGGCACGGTGGACTGGTTCCGCTCGGTCGGCGCGCCGACCGGGGGCGGGAACTGCTGCGTGTTGTTCGGCGTGGTGCCCCGCCGCAGGCTGCGGATGTAGGCGACCAGGGCGTTCAGTTCTTCGGCCGTCACCTGGCTCTCGTCGTAGGCCGGCATGATCGCCTCCCAGCCCTCGACCTTCTTCAGCCGCGGCCGCCGGATGCTTTCAACGATGTAGTGGTCGTCGGCGATCTCGGCCCCCCCGCCGGCCAGCGGCACCCGGGTGCCGTACAGCCCCTCCAGCACCGGCGCCCGCGCCTTGGCGTCGGCGCTGTGGCAGTTGATGCACTGGAGCTTCAGGAACAGCTGGCGGCCGGCGTGCGCCAGCGAGCCGTCCACCGGATTCTCCGTCCCCTGCAGGGTGTTGAACCCCTGCAGGAAGTCGGTGTACTCCTGCTGCGGCACGACGGCGATCTTGCCCACCATGAGCGAGTGCCAGGTCCCGCAGTACTGGTCGCAGAAGATGTGGTACTCGCCCACCTTGTTGGGCAGGTACCAGACCGACGTGTACCGGCCGGGCAGCACGTCCATCTTCGACCGGAACGCGGGCACGCCGAAGTCGTGGATCACGTCCTCGGAGGTGAAGGTCAGCTTCACCGGGCGGTCCACCGGCAGCACCAGCCGGCCGATGCTCTTGCGCTCGGCCTCGGTCATGTTCCGCGGGTTGCCGCCGATGATGACCCGCTGGCCGTTCGGGTACTGCGCCTTCCACATCCACTGCTTGCCGATGACGAAGATCTCTTCGGCGTCGGGCGGGGCGTGGGCCGCGTGGTTGTACACCAGCAGCCCGCCGCCGAAGTAGCTGAGGAACACGAACAGCGGGATGATGGTCCACGCCAGTTCGAGCCGAGTCGAGCCGAGGATGCGGGGCGTGCTGCCGGTGGTGGCCCCGCGGCGGTACGCGACGCAGAAGTAAGCGATGGCCGCGTACACCGCCAGCCCCACCACGCTGGTGGTGATGGTGATGTACCAGAACAGGAGCTCGAAGTGCGTCGCCTGGGTGGACGCCATCTCCGGGACGAACGGAATCATGCGCTCGATGTTCATGCAGCCCCCCCGGAGGGTAACGCGTTGGTCTGGTCGGCAGCCCCGGCACCCGGCGCCGCAGGGCCGGCGGGCCCGCTCGGGTTGGCCCGGGCGCGGCGGTCGCGCCGCATCATCAGAAACACCCCGGTGCCGACGGCCGCCAGCGTGAGGATGCCGCCCGCCTGGACGACCCGCAGCACGTTCAGGGAGTACCCCTTGTGCAGCGAGTCGTACCGGTAGCACAGCATCATCACCTGATCCACAAGGGACCCGCCCTTGCCCTCGTTCGCCTCGATCAGCGACAGCCGCAGGGTGGTCGTCGGCTTCGTGTAGGTGCGGCGCTTATCCGGGTCCGGGTTGTTCCGGGCGCGGAGCTCGGCCTCGGTCAGTTCGGGCCGCGGGCCGGTGCCGGCCCACGTCGCGCCCGCGGGCTGCTCGAACTCGCCGTCGTAGGTGATGCCGTAGAAGTACCGGGTCACCTTCCCCGTCGGCGACAGGACGATCAGGGCGCTCGGGTGATCGTACTCTTTCAGCATCTTGTCGAACTCGTACCGGAAGCCCACGGAGTCGAGGAGCGTCTTGCACGCCTCCTTGGTCCCGGTCAGGAACCGCCAGCCGTACTCGGCCCCCGGGCGCCCGTACTCGCCCACGTAGGCCTTCTTCTTTTCGGCCGCGAGGCTCGAGTGCTCCTTCGGGTCCATGCTGACGGTCACGACGTTGAACTGTCTCCCGACGGTAAAGTCCGCGGGCATGTCGCGCAGCGCGTCCACCAGCCCGTTGAGGATCTTCGTGCACAGCATCGGGCACCGGTAGTAGACCGGTACCAGAATGGTCGGCTTGCCGCTCAGGCAGTCGCGCAGCGCGACCGGCTGTTCGGCCTCGTCGCGGAAGACGGTGTCGAGCGGCACCTGGGCGCCGA
>JBJSXS010000083.1:0-5890 GCA_046086545.1 Gemmata sp. | reverse complement strand
GTTGAACGGCGCTTCCTCGGGCACGGGCGGGTACTTGACCTCTTCGACCTTTGCCTTCGGGTCGCCCAGGCAGTACAGGTCGGTCCGGGTGTTGAAGTACACGCGCCCGTTGACCGCAACTGGGGTGCCGTTGGTCTCGGTCTGTGCCACCTTGCCGGCAATGTTCTCCTTGAACGTGTAGACGAAGGTGTCGTCCTCGTCGGGCGCCTTCTTGCCGCCGTCCACCAGCTTGATGATGTTCAGTCGGCCTTTGACGTCGAAGATGTAGATCTTGCCGTCGGCCACAAGCGGGGCGCCGCGCACCTCCGTGGCGTACCGGTACTTCCAGAGCACCTTGCCGGTTTTGGCGTCGAACGCGAACAGGTCGCCGCTGTCCTCGGGCATGTACAGCACGCCGCCGGCCAGCGCCGGTGACGCGAGCCCAAACCGCTGGCCCTTCTGATACTCCCACACTACTTTGGGCTTCTTGGTCTCCGGGTCCACCTGGCTGGCGTCCACGCAGATCACCTTGCCGATGATGCCGCCGCCCGGGTTCTCCTCGCCGTGCGCGCAATAGACAAGGTTCCCGCTGACCACCGGGCTCGGGTTCACCGCGCCGCCGCTGAACACGTAGCTCCAGACCTTTTCGCCGGTGCGCACCTTGAAGGCGTGAAGGGCGCCGTCGCTGCCGCCGGTGATGAGCAGCCGCTGGCCGCCGATGACCGCGACGACCGGGTTGGACTGGTAAGTGACCTTCAGCGGCAGCCCGGTCTCTCCGATCCAGACCACGGTGCCTGTTTTCCCGTCGAACGCGATGAACCGGTTGGCGCCACGGGCCTGGTCGCCCCAACTCGCGTTCAGCATGCCCATGATCACGAGACCGCTATCGAAGATCGGGGCGACGATGCGCCCGCCGTAGCCGCTGACGCGTCCGAACTCCTCGGTGAGCTGCCGCTCCCACACCCGCTTTCCGTCCTTGTCAAGGGCGACGAGGTTGCCCGCGGTGGTGTGGGCGTACACGATGCCGGTGGCCGGGTCTGCGGTCAGCGGGGTCCACCCCAGGCGGCTCGACACGATGTCCGCGTGGTAAATGCGCTCGGTGTACTCCCAGAGCTTGTTGCCGGTCTTTTCTTCGAGACACACCACGCGCTCGGACTCACCAAGACCGGCCCCGAACCCTTGCAGAACGTAAACGCGGCCGTCCATGACGAGCGGGGCGGCCCGCCCGCCGTAGGGCGCGCTCCACACCACGTTGCCCTTGTCCTTGAGCTTCGGGTCGAACTCGCCCGGGAGGTTCTTTTCGAGCGAGTGGCCGTTCTGGGCGGGACCGCGCCAGTGGATCCACTCGCCCGCGCGGGCCGTCGCGGAGACGGTCAGCGCGGACAGCAGCGCGAGGCAGCAGAGCCGCGGGAGGGGGAGCATTGGGAGACTCCGTTTGGTTGTCATCGGGTCGCCGGGGTCACTTCTGATGTACGACCCGGCGGGCCTTCAGCTCGAATCTCGGCAGCGTTCCGGGCGGGGCCGGGGTCACATAACTCGAAAGTACAGCTCGTCGCGCACTGCGCGGCCCACTGCTTCCGCAAGGGCGTGGCCGTCGCCGCTGTGCGGTTCCACTTCCAACCGCAGGTCGGCCAGCGGGTTCCGGTGGTCCACGCAGATGCGGTACTCGGCCACCGCGGGGAACCGCCGAACGATGGCCTCGATGGCGCTCGGGTACACGTTGTTTCCGCGCACATGAATCATATCGTCCGCGCGGCCCAAAATGCCCCCGCTGAGCCGGCGCCACACGCGGCCCGAAGGGTCCGGAGCGGTCGCGAGTTTCACCACGTCGCCGGTGCGGTAGCGGATCAGCGGGCTGCCCACGCGCCCGAGGTTCGTCAGCACCAACTCGCCGGCGTCGCCGTCTCGCACCGGGTTGCCGGTCTGCGGGTCGATGACTTCGGCGATGTAGTCACATTCTAAGAGGTACATCTCCGACGGCCGTTCGGCAGCCTCAATTGCTACCGGGCCGACCTCGGTCATGCCGTAGTGGTCGGCCACACGTGCCCCCCACGCCGCTTCGAGCAGCGCTCGGGTGGAGGCGATGTTTCCGCCGGGCTCGCCCGCGACCACGATCAGTCGGACCGCGCTCGAGGCGATGTCGAGATGCTCCCTCGCAGCCACTTCAGCCATGTGAAGCGCATAGGTCGGGGTGGCGAACAGCACCGTGCAGCGGTGTTCGAGAAGGAACCGCAGGCGCGAGAGGGTGCTCATTCCCCCGCCGGGCATCGCGAGGCACCCGGCGCGGCTCGCGGCCTCGAACGCGCTCCAGAAGCCCAGAAACGGTCCGAACGAGAACGGGAAGAACGGCCGGTCCGCTTTCGTAAGGCCGAGCAGCGCGAAGTTGGTCTTCCAGCAGCCTTGAATCCACTCCCACGACTCGCCGGTGTCGAGCCAGTGCAGCGGGTGCCCGGTGCTGGTGCCGGAAGTTTGGTGGAACCGGGCGTAACGGCCGGGCGGGAACGTGAGGTTCGTTCCGTAGGGCGGGTGCTGGGCTTGGTCCGCGGTCAGTTCGGCCTTTGTGGTAAAGGGCAGGCGCGCGAACGCTTCGAGCGAGTCAACAGACTTCGGATCGAGCCGGCCCAACTTGCGCGCGTAAAACGGGTTAGAGGGGAGCACCTGCGCGAGCAACCGACGCACGCCCGAGAGTTGCGTGGCGCGGAGGTCGTCGCGGGTTGTCGGGTGCGGCTGAGTCGGCATCGAACACTCGGACCGGGCCAGGCGCGGGTTGGGGCGGGACGGTTAGTGTACCGTGAGTCGGGCCGCGCGTGCGCCCGGATTTTGAGGGCATACAGGTAACGGGCGGGCCTCTTACGGCCATCGAAATCGAACCGCCGTCTCGCTCAGGCGGCCCGGATGTGAGCCACCGATTCGGGCGCCACCACGCGAAGGTAACCCTCCGCGTCTTCCACTTCAAGCCCGTCGAAGCTCATGTCGCGGAGTCGGCCCACGGACGTAGCGCCGCCGGTGTGTTCGATCAAGACCTGTCGGCCAAGGAGGCCGACGCGCCACTTCCAGTCCGCTTCCACCGCGACCCGCTCTCCGCGGAGCAGCCGCGCATATTCGAAGTCGAGTTTGCGGATCACCGAGTTCGCCGCCGCCCGCGGGTCGATCAGGCCACCGGAGATGATGCTCAGCGAAGTGGCGTCCGGCAAGTTCGCCCGCGCGAACTCGTCGGCGGTGTGGGCCAGGTTCAGGCCGACCCCGGCGACCGTGATGAGGCCGCTCGCGGTCGCGGTCTGTTCGATCAGTATGCCGCACACCTTTTTGCCGCGCACGAGGATGTCGTTCGGCCACTTGATGCGGGCCTGCGCGCCGGTCAGCGCGAGTACGGCGTCGGCCACCGCGACAGCGGCCCACGCGGTCAGGACCACCGGCTGGCGCAACCCGGCCGGGGGGCGGACCACAACTGACATGAGCAGCGACGACCCCGGACGGCTCACCCAAACGCGTCCGTACTGCCCGCGGCCGGCGGTCTGGTGGTCGGCGATGACGACCAGACCGTCGGCCGCGTCTTCCGCGGCGAGGGTTTGTGCGAGCGCGTTGGTGCTTTCGACCTGTTCGTAGACGAGTACCCGGCGCCCGATGCGCTCGGTATCGAGTTGCCAGATCTCGCGTGAGGCGCTCACGACGCGTAGTCCAGTCCGATATCGAGGGCCGGTGCGGAGTGCGTCAGTGCGCCCACGCTGATGCGGTCAACCCCGGTTGCGGCGATGTCGCGAATCGTGGTGAGGTTGACCCCGCCCGACGCTTCCAACAGCGTTGAGGGGCTTACCGCGTTGCGACGCGCGACCGCAGCCCGCAGCTCGTCGGGCGGCATGTTGTCGAGCAGCACGATGTCGGCTCTGACCGCGAGGGCGTGTTCCAGTTGTTCGAGCGTGTCCACCTCGACCTCCACGGGCAACCCGGTATTGCCCGGGCACGCGCGTGCCGATTCGACCGCGCGGCGCACGTCGCCGCCGAGCCCGGCGAGATGGTTGTCCTTGATGAGAACGCCGTCGTAGAGGCCGACGCGGTGGTTTGTCCCCCCGCCGGCGCGCACCGCGTACTTCTCCAGCAGGCGCCAGCCCGGGGTGGTTTTTCGGGTGTCGAGTACGTTCGCCCGGAACCCGCTCACGGCATCGGTGTAGCGGCGGGTGAGGCTCGCGATGCCGCTGAGGCGTTGGAGGAAGTTGAGCGCGGTGCGCTCGGCCGCCAGGATCGCACGGAGCGGCCCTTCCACGGTGGCGAGAACGGTGCCGCGTGCCGTCGCGGTGCCGTCGCTGGTCACCGACTTGAAGGTGAGTTCGCCGCTAATCGCGCGGCATACCAAGGCCGCCACGGGCAACCCCGCGACCACGCCCACCCCCCGCGCCACGAACCGCGCCCGCCCGCGAGTCGCCTCGGGAATCGTGGCGCGGCTCGTCACGTCGCCCGCGGTGCCGAGGTCTTCCGCGAGCGCCAGTTGAATCAACGCGCTCGCGGCCGCAACTTCTGCCGGGGTGAGAGACAGGTGGCTCATGCCTTAAGGGTAATCGCCCGAGGGTGCCGCGAGAAGGGATGAACGAGCCAGACTTGTGCAGCCGGACAGCACAGTGGAAGGCGGCCAAGCAAAAGTCACGGCATGATCGGCACCAGCGGCGGGGGGGGCAGGGTCGTCGGCGCCGGCGTCATCTGGGTCGCTTGGCGGCGGGCGATCTCTTCTTCGGCCTTGTCACCGGCCAACTCGATTTGAAGGGTCGGGTCGGACTCGATGAAGTGCGGCGTGATCCCAGTGCCGCTGATGGGGCCGCTCGTGGGCGCCACGAGCCGCGCGATCGTGACGCGCACGGTCCCGGTGTTGCTAACCTTCTTGCCGGTCGCCGGGTTGATGTCGTCGAGCGTGACCAGGCGCAGCGGGTACTGCACCGATCCCTTGCCGAAGCTCGGCATCCCGACCACCTTCGCGCGGTCGTGGTCCTTCAAAGCGGCTGCAACGACCTCGGCCGCGGACGCGGTCTCGGCGTCGATCAGCAGGACGAGCGGCACGTCGTGCGCGCCCGCCCCGCTGGACGAGGTGAACTCCTGGTTCGCAATCTCCGTGATTTGCCCCTGCGTGCGGACAATCACACCGCTCGGCAGCAGGCGGCGGACCGTCTCGACGCCCGCCATGAACGCGCCACCGTGGTTGCCGCGCAGGTCGATGACGACGGCCCGCGCGCCGGCCATTTTGAGCGCGCCAAGAGCCTGGTCCAGCTCCTGGGGTGTGGACGTTGTGAAGTGCCCGATGCGGGTGTAACCCACCGGCCGGTCCGGGAGCATCTTCGTCCCGTACACCGACGGCACCACCACCGGAATGCGGACCTCGAGTTTGTCATCGACTCCGCGGACGTCGAGGGTGTGGACCCCGTCGGTCGGGTTCCGCAGCGCGCCGACGGCGCCGGTAAGACCGGCCGCGTCCATCACCTGGTTGTTCAGCCGGGTGACGCGGGCGCCGCGCTTCAGTTGCGGGTAGTGGTGCGCGGCCCAAGAGTTCGGCACGATGCCGTCGATCACCAGCCCACTCTCCTTGCTGACCCCGAGGTACAGCCCGGACGCGCTCAGGTCCGGGACGGTCGACATCTCGGCACCGGCGTTCGGCGTCAGAAAGACGGTGTACTCATCGAGCCCGCCGCACGCCCCGCACGCGCCTTCCACCGCGAACGCGGGGGGCACGCGCACCGAGAAGTGATCCTGCGCTGCGGCGATCAGCCGTCGCATCATGCTGCGTGCGGCCTTGTAGTCACCGACCGGTCGCTTTGCCCACTGTTGGCGGAGCACGGTACGAAACGCGTCGAGCTTGTCGGGCTGCGGGTTCGTCAGGAACGCCTGGATGAAAAGCGGGTTACCGAGTGCCCGGTCGAGTTCCTCGACG
>JBJSXS010000082.1:0-3156 GCA_046086545.1 Gemmata sp. | reverse complement strand
CTTCCGAAGTACGTGGCGAGCGGAGGGCGCGTCCTCCGGGTGTTATGAACGGCCTTCTTGTGATCGACAAGCCTGCGGGGGTCACCTCGCGCGCCGCGGTGAACCGTGTGCAGCGGTGGTTCCCGCGCGGCACGAAGATCGGTCACACCGGCACTCTAGACCCGCTTGCGACGGGCGTGTTGGTGGTGTGCGTTGGACAGGCGACGCGCCTCGCGGACTACGTTCAGGCGATGGCTAAGAGGTACGCCTCTCGCTTCCGCCTGGGCGCGACCAGTACCAGCGACGATGCAGAGGGCACCGTAACCGAACTGCCGAACGCGCCGGTCCCGGCTCGCGAGCAGATCGAGACCACGCTCGGGCGCTTCGTCGGGCTGATCGAGCAACTGCCGCCGAACGTGTCCGCACTGAAGGTTGACGGCCAACGCGCGCACGACCTCGTGCGCAAGGGGCAAGACGTGAAACTCGCCCCGCGCCCGGTTCGCATCGACACGATTCGCGTGTTTGACTACGGCTGGCCTTACCTTGACATCGAGGTGGACTGCGGAAAGGGCACCTACATCCGGTCGATAGCGCGCGACCTGGGCGCCGCGCTCGGCTGCGGCGGGTTGGTGCAAACACTGCGGCGGACGCGCGTGGGTCCGTTTCTCGCGGGGCAGGGGGCCAGCCTCGATGCTGACCCGGCGAGCGTGACACTGCGGCCGATGGCCGAAGCGGTCGCGGGCCTGCCGCACGTCACTCTGGAGCCGGATGTGGTGCGACGGCTTCGGCACGGCCAGTTCGTGCGGTACACTTTGCCGTGCCTGCTCCACAACCGCGCGCAACCGGTCGCCGCGTTCCTTGCCACGGGCGAGTTTGTCGGAACGGTCCTGCCGGAACCGCCCGACAGCATCCGTGCCGGAATCATGTTTCGAGTGTGACGCGAACGGCCCGAAGCGCACCATCGGGCCGTTCGCTTATTCCTACGCGCTCTTCAGGTCCCTGAGGTTGTCCTCCATTGTCGCAATCTGCTTCTCGACATCTGCGACGAGATCGCGCTGCTGTTGCACCACTTCAGGGGGCGCGCCGCTCACAAACTTTTCGTTGGCGAGTTTCGCCTTCGTGCCTTCGAGTGACTTGCGTTTGTCGGCGATCTGCTTCTCCAGGCGCTTGATCTCCGCCACCGCATCAATCAGCCCCGCGAGCGACACGTACGCCTCGAACTCGGGACGCACGATGCCACCGGCCTGCCTGGGCTTCGTGGCGTTCGGTCCCGCGGTGAGGTTCGCGATACCCGCGAGCGGTCCGATGAACGCAGCCAGCGCGTTGAAGTCAGACGCCACCGCATTATCACACTTAACCGCCACGTCGAGGCGCGTCTTGTCGTCCACCTGATAGCGGTTACGCACCTCGCGGACGCTCTTCACGAGGTCTTGCATGCGGGCAAAACGCCCTTCCACCGTCGCGCTGACCCACGCGGCGGGGTAAGCCGGCCACTGCGCGATGCACACCGACTCTTCCGCCTTCGCGGGGGTCGGCAATCCGCGTTCGGGCGCGGCCTCATTCAGCGCCTGCCAGAGCGATTCCGCGACAAACGGCATGACCGGTTGCACCAGCCTGAGGATGCCGTCGAGCACCCACGCCAGCACCCGCTGCGCGAGCGGGCGGGCCGCGGCATCCTTGAGCCGCCCCTTCGACATCTCGATGTACCAGTCGCAGAACTCGCTCCACACGAAATCGTAAAGCAGCCGCGCCACGTCGCTGAACTTGTAGCCCTCCAGCGCCTCGGTCACGGCATTCGTGGTGGTTGCGAGCCGCGACAGCAGCCACTTGTCCTCGGTGGGCAACTGGTCGAGCGTCACCGGCGCTGCGGTGTAGCCCTCCAGGTTCATCAGGAGGAACCGCGTCGCGTTCCACATCTTGTTGGCAAAGTTGCGTCCCTCCTCGAACCGGTCGGAGCCCTGCTTCGCGGTGGGGCGCTCGGGGTCCTCGGTCGGCCACGGCCCGCCGGGGCGGAACTCCTTCTTACACTCGGGGCACGCGAGCTTCTTGGTCCGCATGTACATGTGCTCTTGCTTCACCGGTACTTCCTTGCCGCAGTGCGGGCAGATGTTCGACACCGGTAGGCGCGAGTCCTGCGTCTCGGTGGCGAGTTTCACCATGCCGTACCGCATCGCGTCGGTGCCGTACCGGTCGATGATGTCGAGTGGGTCCACGCCGTTGCCCTTCGACTTCGACATCCCCTCGCCGAACCCGTCCATCACCTTCGGGTGAATGTACACGTGGCTGAACGGGATCTCGTTCAGGTTGAACAGCCCGGTCAGAACCATCCGCGCCACCCACAGCGTGATGATGTCACGGTTGGTAACCAGTACCGAGGTGGGGTAGTAGCAGTGCATCGCGGCCCAGTCGGGCGCGTCGCGGTCCGGGCGCTGCTCGGCCAGCGCCGGCCCCGGCCAACCGAGCGTCGAGTGCGGCCACAGGGCAGAGGAGAACCACGTGTCGAGTACGTCGTCGGATTGGGTGAACCCCCAACCCTCGAGGGTGCCCTTCCGGGGGTCATCGCTCAGCAGGCAGACATGGAGGGTGTTGTTGTCGGTTTGCGTCTGACACGCCGCGCCGTCCCCGAGCACGAGCGTTTTGCCGGAGGTGTTCAGGAACTCTGTGACCGCGCTCGGGTCCGCGAACGTCTTACTCCATACCGCGATGCGGTGGCCCCACCACAGTTGGCGGCTGATGCACCAGTCGCGCTTCTCGCCCAGCCAGTCGAGATACGAGCGCGCGTAGCGCTCGGGGAAGAACTTCACCTTGCCCGAGGTCACGGCGTCAATTGTCATCTGGGCGAGGCCGGGTTTGCCGTCAACGCGGTCGGCCATTTTCACGAACCACTGGTCCGACAGGAGCGGTTCGATGGGCGTCTTGCTGCGGTCACTGAACTTCAGCGGCACCACGCGGTCGGCCTTATCCACGTACAGCCCGAGTTCCTTCATCTTCTCGGTCACGGCTTCGCGGGCCTTGTAGCGGTCCATGCCCTTGTATTCGCACCCGTGATCGTTGATCGTGCCGTCGGGGTTGAGGATGTTGATCATGCCGATCTCGGGGTGCCGCTGCCAGCACGCGTAGTCGTTGGGGTCGTGCGCGGGCGTCACCTTCACGCACCCCGTGCCCAGTGCGGGGTCC
>JBJSXS010000081.1:0-19835 GCA_046086545.1 Gemmata sp. | reverse complement strand
CCTTCTGGAGCGGCTCCAGGCACACGTTGCCCAGCCCCCGGAATTTGCGCGCGATCTCCTTTTGGAGCGTCTGGTCGAACGCGACCAGGTCCTCCGACGCGATGGACGCGAGGAAGTTGTCGGCCGCGTCGTCCAGGCTCTTGCACCCGTCCGGCAGGATCGGCTTGCCCGGGGTGCCGTCGCCGGTCTCGGCGGTGCCGGGGGCCGGGGCCAGGGCCGCCTGCATGTCGGTCAGCGCGGACCGGCAGAAGTTGATCTCGCGCAGGAACTCCGGGGCGTTGCCGGCCAGCTTGCGGAACGCGGCCAGCGACAGGTCCAGCACGTGCAGTTGCAGCCGCTTGCGGGCGTACGCGCGGAGCTGCTCGAGCACCTCGGCCGCGTTGCCCTTCCGTGCCCCCATCGCGCCCAGGCCGGTCGCGGTCAGGCCGCCGATGGCCTGCAACACGCGCCCGTAGGCGCCGCGCACCTCGCGGTCCAGGTCCGCGCGCATCGGCTCCAGCGTGTCCACCTGCCCCTTCAGCTTCTCGCTCATCTGCCGCACCGCCTCCTCGGCCCCCGGGAGCCGGTACTGCGGCACCTCAAGGAACGTCGCGGCCATCAGCGACACGTGGACCTCGGCCTCCTTGACCAGCTCCTCGAACTTCCTGCTCATGTCGGCGTGCAGCGACCCGAGCTGCGGGTCGTTCTCGGAGTCCGGCTTGCCCACCAGCCGCAGCAGTTGATCCAGCGCGTTGCACGCGGACGTGGGGTCGATCCGCCCGCCGGACGCGGTGCGGAGCGGGTCGATGAACGCGTCGAACACCTTGTCCGGGTCCTCGCGCAGCGCGGCCTGCGCGGCCCCCCGGAGCGCGTCGGCGAACGCCTCGAACGACAGCTTCCGCTCGTCCCACTGCTGCGCCAGCCAGCCGGCGATGTGCTCCCCCAGGTGGCCCGCGTCCTTCGCGGTCCACCGCTGGAACTGGCGCTGGGCGAACCGCCGGGTGGCGGCCGTCAGCACCTGCGGGCGCGGCCAGCTCAGCCGGAACAGGCCGAACGTCTGGCACACGGGCGCGTCGGTGGGGTACGCGTTGCGGTACACGTCCCGCCCCTCGTCGGTGACGCGGCCGGCCTGGGTGAGCAGTTCGTGGAACAGGGCCCGGGCCGCGGACGCCAGCACCGACTGCGTCGCCGGGCCGCCCGCGGCCTTGGGCAGTTGGGCCACCGTCACCCGGGCGAACGGCGCCTCGGCGTCGCTGATCGGCGCCTCCGCCTTGTCGAACGCCACCTGGTACTTGCCCCGCTTCCCCTGAAAGTGGTGCAACTCGGCCAGCGCGGCGTACGCGTTGGCGAGGGCCGGCGAGCGCGGCGCGGTCACGTCCGCCGGGGGCACGAAGAACGTGCCCACCACCTCGGGCCGCAGGTACCCGACCTGCTTGAGCTCGTGCCGCAGCAGGTACGCCACGTCCACGAACATGCCCCCGCCGGTGCCGCCGGCCAGCCCCGCAACGACGTACGCGCGGGGCCGGTTGGTGCGCAGCCCGAGCTTGGTGAACTTGTCGGCCTGCTTCAGCGGCTCGTCGGTCAGGAACGTCTCGATCTCGGCCCGCACCCGCTGCACGACGGCGCGGTAGTGGTCGATCAGCGCGAGCCGCCCGAACGCGCGCACCCCGGTGGCCGGCCCGGGGTTCCGCGGCAGCTTGTACAGCGCCCCGTGCGGCATCCACGGCTCGACCGGCGGCAGCCCGTCCCGCTGCATGTAGTGGGTGAGCCGGTTGAGCCGGGTCGGGACCACCTCGCGGGCGGTCAGCGCGCCGGGGCTCTCCGCCGACGGGCCGCCGCCGCCCGGCGCCGGGTCGGTGTCGAGGTACAGGATGCGCACGTTCG
The DNA here is from genome assembly GCA_046086545.1 of Gemmata sp. Taxonomy (GTDB): domain Bacteria; phylum Planctomycetota; class Planctomycetia; order Gemmatales; family Gemmataceae; genus Gemmata. Next base: position 17,972 of record JBJSXS010000081.1, on the reverse strand, counting down.
GCGCGCGCTCGGCCGACCCGTACCGGCCGGCGATCATCGTCTTGAGCAGCTCGGCCACCCGGTACCCGGTGTGCCCGAGTGCGACCACCAGCGCCGGGAACAGAGCCCCGTCCCCGGACTGCTCCAGCGGGGCGATGCCCGTTTTGCCCATGCGGGCGGTCTGAATCACGAGCGGCCGGTTGAGCGTCTGGGCCGGGTTCGAGCCGGGGGCCACGGACGCGGGCGTGACGAACCGGCCGTCCCCGGAGCCCGGCGGGCGCAGGGTCAGGGGCGCGGCCCCGGGCTTCACCAGGGGCGGCAGCCTCTGTTCGCGGGGCGCCGGCGGCGGGCCGGCCCGGCCCGGCCCGCCGGCCATGCGCGTGGCCTGGACCGAGTCGGCCAGCGCGTGCGCCGGGTTCGGCATCGTCGGCACCCCGGACCCCGGCACCGACCGCCCCTCGCGCCGCACCGGCACCGCCGGGGGCTGCGCCAGCCCGCTCAGCGTCCGCACCAGTTCGGTGCAGCTCGGCCACCGGTCGTCCGGCTTCTTCGACAGCGCGCGGCCGACGACCGCCCGGTCGGCCATTGGCAGCGCCGACAGGTCCGGCGTCCCGTTGATGTGCTGCATCAGCAGCGCGCGGGTGTTGGCCCCGTTGAACGGCCGCGCCCCGGTGAGCAGCTCCTGGAACACGATCGCCAGACTGTACTGGTCGGAGAACCGCGACACCCACCCCTCGAACGTCTCCGGGGCCGCGTACACCGGGGTCACGCCGCCGGTGACCGTCGCGCGCACCCCCTCGAGCACCTTCGCCAGCCCGAAGTCCGCGATCTTGACGTGGTTGAACACCAGGAACAGGTTCTGGGGCTTCACGTCCAGGTGCTGGATCTGATAGTGGTTGTTCATCAGGTCCAGCCCCTCCGCGGCCTCCTTCATGTACCCGAGGAGTTCGTCGCGGGGGACGCCCGGCAGCCCCTGGCTGCGGCACTCGCGGAACCGGTCCCACAGGTTGCGGTCGGCCAGCTCCATGACAATGATGAGCTGGCCCTCGATCACCCGGAACTGTTCGAGCGTGAGAATGTACGGGTGGCGGATCAGCTTCACCCGCTCGAGCGCCTTCAGTTCCTGCTCGGCCGGGCGGCTGTCCTCGTCCATCGCGTCGAGGTCGCCGAACACGAACTTGGCGGCCTTGAGTATCCCGCCGGGGGCCTCGACCTTCCACACCTCGCCGAACCCGCCGCGGCCCAGGCGCTCGACCAGCCGGTACCCGTTGAGCGGGTGCGGCAGTTCCTCATGACTGACCAGGCGGACGGGCATGACGGCACTTACCTACAGAGGGGGGGCGCTCCCGCACCTTTCGGCGCGGGCTGCGGGCTAATAGTCTGTAGTTCAGGTCGTGAGGTTTGGCAACAATGTGGATCAACGGGCAACTAGACGCTTGTTCAGAATCGGAACGCGTGCCCGCCCAACCGCTCTGGGCGATTTCCGTCAGGCAACCGTGGGCCGCGCTGCTCGCGGGCGGCGCGAAAACGGTCGAAATTCGCTCGTGGCCCACCGCACGCCGCGGCCCGGTCCTGATTCACGCCGCAAAAGTCCCGGACTCCCGGCGGGAGGGGTGGGGGCGAATCGTCACACCAGAACTGAAGGCGCTCGCGGCCCTGCGCGGCGGCATCATCGGCCGCGCAACCCTTGTCGAGTGCGACAGATACGACACCGCGACCAGTTTTTCTGCCGCAGCCGAGCGGCACCTCAACGCCCCGAGCTGGTTCCGCCCGGGCGGGCTTTACGGGTTCGTGTTCCAAGATGCCCGCCCCATCGCGTATCATGCCTGCCCCGGACGGACGTTATTCTTCACGGTGGAAGGAATCACCCTCTCATGAGCACCACGCCCGGACTGTTGGTCAGCGTGCGGTCGGCAGACGAAGTCGAGGCGGCACTCGAAGGCGGGGCCGACCTCATCGACGTAAAGGAACCGTCGAAAGGCCCGCTCGCGCCTGCCGAGGCCGAGGTGGTCGCGGGCGTTCTCGACGCGGTGGACGGGCGCGTGTCCGTGAGTGCCGCGTTGGGCGAGTGGTCCCCGAACGCGATCACCGAGGCGCACTGGCACCTCGAACTGCCTCTGCAATACGTCAAGTGGGGACTCGCGGGCTACGCGCCGGCCCCGGGGTGGGGCGAAGACCTGCTCGACACCCGGCGCGAACTGCCCATCGGCACGGAGATGGTCGCGGTCGCCTACGCCGACTGGGAGCGCGCGAAGTCGGTGCCGCCGGCGGAGGTCGCCAAGTTCGCCAAGCGGTTCCGGTTCAAGGCGTTCCTGCTCGACACCTGGGGCAAGGACGGCAAAACGCTCCTCGACTTCATGCCCGCGAAGGAGGTCGCCGCCCTCGTGGACGGTTTGAAACGTGTTCACACAACCGTTTCCGTCGGCGGCTCGTTGCGCCCGGAGCAACTGAAGCAGCTCAAGGGCGTGGCACCGGACTACTTCGCGGTGCGCAGTTCGGCGTGCGCGGCCGGCAAGCGCGACGGCGTCGTCGACGCCACCCGCGTGCGCAAGTGGAAAGAAGCCCTGGCGGGGGTGAAGGTTTAATGCCAAGTTCCACGTCCCCGGTTGCAGGCGACGACGGAACTCTGTGTTTTCGACCTGGGACGTGGAACCCTGGAACTTCCGAAGTGACCGACCCGTTCCTCGAACTGGTGACCGCCGCGCTGAACCTGATGCACCCGCGGTTCGCCGCGGCACACGGGGTCGCGTACTCGGCTCCGGAGGCGGAAGAACCGCCCGCGGCGCGCAAGCCCCGCGAGCGGTCGTTCGTGATGGAGTTCTACCACGAGTTCCGCCGCATGTGGGATCAGGCCGAGCCGGTGCGCCGCGGGCTCGGGCACGTCCTGATTCAGGCAGACCCGGACGCGGGCTCCCGCACGCCCGATCTGCTGTTCTGGAAGTTGGGCGAGCGCGGCGCCGGGAACGAGCGCCTCGCGGCGGTGTCGCTCACGTTCCTTACGAACCCCGCGGCGCTGGCTGCGGATCAGGCACTGCTCGCGAAGTTTAGGGACAACCCCGGCTACCCGCGCGCGGTCAGCGTCGTGATCGGCCGCCGCGCGGACGTTCAGGGCGAAGTGCCGTCGGTGGATGGCGTCGCGGTCCTGCTCTTCGACACCGAGAAATGGCAGGTCGCGCCGTGACGGCGCGGGGCGGCGGGTGCCGAGTTCGACGGTGTACAGGCCCGCGGACGAACGGGGCGCGGGCCCGACCTGAAAGCTCACGATGCGGGTCACGCCGCCGCGGGGCGCCGGCCGGTGGCCCCCCTCCGGCCATCACGAAGGAACCCGTACCCCTCCAGCGCGGGCGCCGCGACGGCCTTCAACTGCGCCTCGACCTGTCGCAGTTCGAGTCGGGCGCCGCCGTCAGCCCGGCCTCATGTGGCGACCGGGGCAACGAAACAAGCCGCCGGGTATGACCCGGCGGCTCGGTGATACTGCCCGATTCGCTCGGGGAGGGACTACTCCAGCAGCAGGGTCGGCTCCCAGCCCACGCGCTCGGCGTTGGCCTTCAGCTTTTCCAGCGCGCGGTTCTGGATCTGGCGCACGCGCTCCTTGGAAATGCGGAGCAGGTGGCCGATCTGGCGCAAGCTGTGGGTGCCGTTGCCGGTCAGCCCGAAGCGGAGGTCCAGCACCTTGCGCTCGCGGGGGCGCAGGTTTTCCATGAGGAACGACAGCGCCTCCTGGCGCTCGTTGTTCTCCTGCATCACGAGGGTGCCGGTGTCGGGCATGGCCTCGGTCAGCTTGAAATCGCTGTCGTCGTCGAGGACGGCGTTGAGGCTAACGGGGGTGCGGGTGGCGGTCTGGAGGTGCGTCAGGTGTTCGAGCGAGCTGCCGGTGCGGCTGGCGAGTTCCTGCGGGCTCGGCAGGTGTTTGCCGCCGTGGGCGAGGGCTTCGCTCTCCTGCTGGAGCAGACCCAGTTCTTGCAGGTGGTGCGGGCTGAGGCTGACGAGGTGGCTCTGCCGCGCGACGGCAATCTGAAGGGTCTGGCGGATCCACCACGTGGCGTAGGTGGCGAGCCGGGTGCCGTGCGAAACGTCGAACCGGTCGATGGCCTGCATCAACCCACATACCGCCTCTTGCAGCAGGTCGCTGTAAGCGAGGCTGTGGTGGCGGAACCGCTTGGCGACGTGGGCCGCGAGGCGGATGTTGGCGCTGGCGAGGCGGTGCTTGTAGTGGACGTAGCGGTCGCGGAGGCGCTTGACGGCGAGGACGTCACAGCGGGCGTCGGTGCAGTGCTCGCGGATGAACTGGGCCATGGGCCACGGTTCCAGCGGCGGGCGCACGGCGCGGAGGTCGTTCGGGAAGTGGCGGAGCAGCACGCGGACCAGTTCGCTCTTGCAGTCCCAGAAGCTCGTCAGCAACTCGCGCTCTTCTTCGGGCGTCAGCAGGTCCGAGGAGAAGGTCGTGAGGGACGCGTCTTCGACCTTCGCGGATTGACCGGAGCGCGTCCGCCTGGCAGTCTTCATAGCGCCGTTTCCTGTTTCACGTCGGATGAGGTTCGTGGATGGTAACCGGGCTTCGGTCCGGAAACTTACACAACGGGACACGGCACAGCGCGTTGCCTCGCACACATTGTCGGCGAGGGAAAAAAATCACCGGCCCGATCTGAGAGTCCTGGTCGCGTTTCGGAACCGTCCGTCCGGGCCGGCGCGTCAAATGATCGCGTCAAAAGTCGGCCGGGCGCGGCTCATTCCGTCGCGGATCCGTCTGTCGGGCGTGCCGAGTTCCGCTTGGGGGAAGTTCTGGCGCGCTCGCGAGACCACTCAGTCGAGCCGGCGGCAGTATGGCTCGTGTCGCGTACTGTTCCGGGGTGTGCCCCCATTTAAACAGCCCGATTGTAGGCGGTATTTTTCCGCCAATCAAGCGGCAGAAGGTATAAAATCGACATTTTCGCCTTCCGCTCTTTATGCCTTTTTCTCAAGTGCTTCTGGACGCGAACAGGCGCAGTCGGAATCCCTGGTGCATGTAAACTTCCACGGGCGCGCCGCCGGCGGCTTCGGCCCCGGGCGGAATTTTGCGGCGCCTGGCGCCGCGGGGCCGGGCGTGTCGTAAACTCCGTCATGCATGAAATTCCGACCATGCATCCCGCCGTGCTGCCGCGCGCTTCCGCGACTGTGGGGGCAGGGCCGTTCATGAACGTGACCCGTTACAAGTGCTCGGTCCTGGCGGTCGACGACGACCCCGCGACCCTGGCCGTCCTGACCGGCCAGCTCGGGACCGACTTCGAGGTGCTCACCGCCGGCACCGGCGCGGGCGCCCGCGCGCTCGTGTCGCAGCGGTCCGTGGACATCGTCCTCTCGGACCTGCAGCTGCCCGACGAGAGCGGGCTCGCCCTCCTGGACTGGGTGCGCCGCACCGCCCCCCGCACCGCCCGCGTGCTCATCACCGGCACGGCCAGCCTGCAGGACGCGGTGGACGCCATCAACAACAGCCAGGTGCACCGGCTGGTTCTCAAGCCGTGGCGCTCCGAGGACCTGCTCCAGACGCTCCGGGCCATCTCCCGGGGGCTGCTCCTGGAGCGCAGCCACGAGCACCTGCTGGACGAGTTGCGGAAGCTGAACCTGGAGCTGGAGCAGCGGGTCCACACGCGGACGCAGGAACTGGAGCACGCGCTGGGAATGCTCCAGCAGGCGAACCTGATCCTGGAGAAGATGGCAGCGACCGACCCGCTGACCGGGCTGGCGAACAAGCGCGCGATCGACGCCGCCGCGCGCAAGGAGATGCAGCGCCGGGCCCGGGTCCCAACGCCCATCGCGGTGTTCTGGATCGACGCCGACCACTTCGGGCGCATCAACAAGGAGTACTCGCAGATCGCCGGCGACCAGGTGCTGGTGTGGCTGGCCGGCGTCCTGCAGGCGTCGATCCGCACCACCGACTCGCTCGGGCGCGTCGGCGGCGAGGAGTTCCTGGTGCTGTGCCCGGGCACCGACCCGGGCGGCGCGGAGAAGTTGGCCGAGCGGCTGCGGACCGCCGTCGAGGAGTCCGCGACCGCGTACCACGGGCACGCCATCCGCATGACCATCAGCGTCGGGGTCGCGGTCACCGAGGCCGACACGCCCGCGAGCTACGAACAACTGCGCGAGACCGCGGCCCAGGCGCTGCGCGAGGCCAAACAGACCGGCCGCAACCGCACCGTCATGCGCGTCATCGCCCCGCAGATCGCGCCGTGACTGAAGGCGCGCGGCCTTGGCCCGCGGAGCGGGGCGAGGACGGGCGCACTTACCCCGTCCCCGTATCTTGCACCTCTTGCACCGGCGGCTCGCGGAACAGCACCGCGAACGCCACCGGCGCCAGGACGTACCCCACCAGCGGCACCAGCCAGACCGCCGACCAGTTCGTGACCCCGTCGGCGGTGTTCGCCTCCACCACCGTGCCCGCCAGGAAGTTCCCCGCCATCACCGCCGGGCCGCTGCTCAGGAACGTGACCAGCGATTGCGCGCCGGCCCGCAGGTGCGGCGGCGCCTCGCGGTCCACGAAGTACGACCCGAGCATCCCGTAGAACGCGTACCCCCACCCGTGCATCGGCAGCGACACCGCCACAACCGACGGCGTGTGCGACAGGTAGAGGAGCGCGTTCCGCAGCAGCAGCCCGCCGAGGCCCAAGAGCATCAGGTGCTTGAGCTTGAACCGGCTCAGGAGAAAGGGGGTCGCGGCCATGCAACACACCTCGCACACCTGCGCCAGGGTCATGATCACCTCCGGCGCGACCTTGCCGGACGCGCCGAGGTCGATCTCCACGCCCAGTTCCTTCAGGTACGGCGAGACGAAGATGGAGTAGAACTGGTTCATCGCGTTGCACAGCAGCAGCACCAGCGCGAACACGACGAACGAGCGGTCGCGGAACATCTTCAGCGCGGGCAGCCCGATCACCTCGCCCACCGGGCGCCCGTGGCCCTTGGGCGGGGTGTGCGGGAGCCACAGCGCGAACACCGCCAGCGCCCCCGACGTGGCCGCCGACAGGTACAGCGGGCGCGGCGAGATCGGGTTCAGCGCCCACCCGGTCACGAACCCGGCCGCCACCCACCCGACGGTGCCCACCAGCCGCACGTACCAGAACCCCCCGCCCTCCTCGGGGAGGTTACGGAAGCTGATCACCACGGTGAGAGTGAGCGTGATCTGCGTGCCGATCGCGTACCCGAGCACCAGCACGAACAGCGGCCCCACCGCGGCGTCCGGGTTCGCGGTCGTACCGTCGAACGTGTCGCACCACGCCGCGGCCCCGCCCATCAGCGCGGCCATGCACCCGTGCGCGACCGCGATCACCTTCTCCACCGCGAACCACCGGTCCGCGAGCAGCCCCACCACCATCGGCGCGGCGATGGCGCCGATCGCGAAGGTGCCGTAGATGAGGCCCACCTGGGTGGGCCTGAATTCGAGTCCGCCGGCGCTCGCGGCCGTCTGCAGGTACCGGGTGAGCGGCACGATCATGGCCGCCAGCCCGAAGTACTGGAGGAACATCATCACGGCCAGCCGGGCGGGCACCGAACCTGGCATCGGGTCTCCTGGCGGGGAACACGCGCCGCGCGACCGGGCGACGGACCCGAGTGTTATAGCGAGCGCCCCGGCGGCGCGCACCGGGAGGGCCGGCCGCGCTTGTCATTTCGCCGCGCCGCGGTTCAATAGCGGGAGCCAGCCCCCACCCCCGAGGCCGTCGTGCCGATCAGCTTCAACTGCGAGTGCGGCAAGACGCTCCGCGTCGCCGACCAGAACGCCGGCAAGCGGGTGAAGTGCCCCGCGTGCAGCGCCGTCGTCACCGCGCCCCAGCCGGAGTTCGAGGCGGTCGAACACGCGCCCGAGCCGCTCGTGGCCCCGCCGCCCGAAAAGCCCGGGGCGCGGCCGGTCGCGAAGCCGGTCGCGCCCCGGGCCGAGGGCGACGAGGACGACGCCCGCGGCTACGGCGCGTCGAAGTCGGGCCGCGACGACGAGGAGCAGCCCGAGAGGAAAAAGCAGCGGCCGAAGTGGAAAGACCGGGCCGAGGCGCGCACCTCCGGCGGCGGTTCGTCCTCCGGCAGCATTGCCGGCGGCATCCTCATGATGGTCGTCGCCGCCGTGTGGTTCGCCCTGGGGCTGATGAACGACCGCATCTTCATCTACCCGCCGATCCTGTTCGTTGTCGGCACGATCGCGTTCATCAAGGGCCTGGCCGGTCGGGAGTAGCGCCGCGACCACACCGGGGGGCCGATGGGCATTACGATCTTGCTGCTGATTCTGCTCGTCGGGTGCGGCGGCACCCTGCTCGCCGTGGCCGCCGCGCTGCTGTTCGGCGCGCTGCTCGCGCGGGCCGCGGTCGCGGTGGCGAACCGGGTTCGCGGCCCGGAGAAGCCCCAGGACCCGTTCGGCCAGTGGGACGACTGGGACTCGGACGAGCCCGGCCCGCGGGGGCTCACGGACCGGGGCCGCCCGATCCCCCGCCCCACTCTCGCCATCGGGGTGCTCGTCACCCTGGTGTCGGTGGCCGCGCACGGCGCCACCGTGTTCGCCGGCGGCATCCTGTTCGAGACCGCGCTCAACGAGTCGAAGGAACTCACCATTCTGATGCTGGCCGTGTTCGGGCTGCCGCTCAACGCGGTGCTACTGGCCACCCTGTTCACGCTGATGCTGCCCACCACGTTCTGGCGCGCGGCGCTGGTCGCGTTCTTCTACTACCTCATCGCTCTCGGGCTCGCAATCGTCGCCGCGGTCTTAATCGTTCTCGCAGGGTCGGTTCTCGGGCTGTGACGCGAGCCGGGCGACCGCGGCACCAAGAAAGGCGGGTTCGTGCTTGCGAGGGGCAATCAAGTGTTTACAATCGTGAGATAGTTGTGGCGGTGCGAACCCGTGCCCGGGTTCCAACTCGAACGTTCGCGGAGGTTTCGGTGGATATCATTCTCGGCCTCGCCTGCATCGTACTCAGCCTGCTCATCGTCCTGGGAGTTTACGCGATAGTGCTTCGGACGGCGGTGTGGATCAGCAACAAGTGCCTGAATGGGTCCGGCGACGAGCGCTCCCGCGATTGGGACGACGAGGATGACTACGACTTCGACCGGCCGAGGCTGCGCCGCGCGAGTGCCATCCCCGAGCCCAACATTGGCAAGGGCATGGGCATCGCGTTCGTCGTTGTCATCCTGTCGTTCTTGATCTTCCTGGGCACCCAGTTGGCCACCGGCGCGGCCGGCAGGGGCGGCAACCCGTTCGGCCCCGGGAACAACCCGTTCCGCGGGGGCGGGGGCGGCAACGCGGGGCTGGCGCTGGCCGGCTCTTGCTTCCAGTTGATCGCCGGGTTCTTCATCTGGACATGCGCGCTGGCGCTGCTGCTCCCGACCTCGTTCCCCCGCGCCGCGCTGGTGACCCTGTTCCTTCACCTGGGGTTGCTCGCGATCGGCGGCGTCATCTTCGGCGTTATACTCGGGCTCGAGGTCGGCATGGGCTGGATGCGGTAAGCGTCAGTCCGTGCTGGTCACGAACACCGGTTCCGCCCCGGGACCGGTGAGGACGCACGCGGTCAGCGGCTCGCGCACCCCGCCGCTGGTGTCGATGCGGATGCGCACCCCGTTCGCGTCCGGCCGCTCGACGTGAACGTGCCCGCTCACCTGCACCTTCCCCGGCAGCGGCAGCGGGTTCGCCGAGAGCCTCTTGTCGGCCCCGAGCCACACCGGGTATTCGGCGTTGAACAGCCGGTCGCTGTCGGTGCCGAACCGCGGGTTCACCGCGGCCCGGTCCCACACCTTGCGGTGCGCCAGTTCCACCTGCACCGCGGCCGGGCAGTCCAAATCCGGCGAGAGCCCGTTGTGCAGGAACAGGTGCCCTTCCGCCTCGACGACCCACGGCAGGTTCGCCAGGAAGTCGCGGTGCGCCGCCGGCATCGCCTCCTTGAGCACCGCGAGGTCCGACTCCCAGGCCCCGAGCGGGTGGTAGCGCGGCGCACGTTCGAGGTAGCTGCGGAACGTGTACTCGTGGTCGTAGTTCTCGCGGTACCGCTTCGCCCACGCCGCAGACGGCGGCCGCCCCAGCCCGGCGGCCCTCACCAGCGCGCAGTCGTGGTTGCCCATCACGCAGGTGCTGCCGGGCTTCTCAGCGATCAGCTCCAGCACGCGGGCCACGAGGTCGCTGACCCGCGGGTGCCGGTCCACGAGGTCGCCCAGGAAGACGAGCTTCGCGGGCGACCACTCGGGGCGGCGGCGCAGGTTCGCCACCAGTTTGTCGAGCCACGCGACACGACCGTGCAGGTCTCCGACGGCGATGACGGGGTAACTGACGCGCGCGGGCAATTGCATCGGGCTTCACCTACTCCGGTACTTCGTTCGGAACTAGATTGCTTTATGGCATGTTACGAGACGAATCGCGGGGAGCGGCCATGCGCGTGGACCTGTTCGGGCTGGTGATGGAGTCGCCCACGGTAACCTTCTACCTGTGGTCCCCGTGGCGCTGCGCGGCCATCGAGCACAAGCTGTTCGACGCGCTCAAGGCGGTGCCCAACGCCACCCTCGAAACCGAGCCGGACGAAGTGCGGCTGCACGTCACCGAAAACAAGGGCTGGCGGGTCGCGCTCCAGCACCTGACGCGCGTGCTGAAGGGCTGGGAGGAAGAGGCCACCGACGGCGGCAAGGACGAGCGCCGCAGCTGGCGCTGGCTGGTCGAGGCCGACACCGACGCGCGCGGGCACGACATGCAGAACGAGAAGGCCAGCTTCTGGGCGTACCTGCGGCTGTCCATCGACCGCGGCGGCCCGGGCGAGAACGAGAAGGGCGAGGACATCGACCTCAACGGCTTCGGCGTGCAGGTGTGGGGCGAGAAGGAATAGACGGAAGCGCCTCAGTGCCCCTCCTTGACCTCGTTGCGGTTCCACCTGGGAATCAGCACGATCAGGTCTTGCGTGCCGTTGGGCACGCACTGGCACGCGAGGCGCGAGTCCGGGGACACGGCCGGCGCCTTGTCCAGCTCGTCCTCCTCATTATCGGTCGCGCGCGAGCAACTGCCGCCGCCCTGCTGGACGTAAACGTGACAGGTGGAGCAGGCGCACACGCCGCCGCACGTGTGGTTGATCTCCACGCCGGCACCGTCGGCGATGTCGAGAACGCTCCCCTCCAGCCCGATGTGCCCGAGCGGGAAGGTGGCCGGGTCCACCGCGACCTCGGTGCGATTGCCGGTGGCCTCCTCCACGAACGTGACCTTGAACGGCTGCGTCGCCTTCGGCGCCTCGGCCTTCCGGATGTACGGGTTCACGCCCGCCATGACTCGGTTCCTTGCGGTGCAAATCGTGTCGCGCTCGTATTGTAGGCGCGAAGCGCAAGGGCGACGCCCGCGAACGTGGTCCGCGGGCTTCGCCCTGGCGCTTCGCGGTCGGGGCCGCGAGTTACCGGTTGGCGGCGGGGTGGGTCAGCTCGTTGACGATCGCGCCGACGCCCGGGGTGATGCGGACCAGCCCCTCGACCAGGCGCCGCTCGTCGTCGTCCTTCACGGTGCCGCGGAGGATGACGTTGTTACCGCTCATGACGATCTGCACGGCCTGGGGTGTGGCCAGCCCGCCGGTGTTGAGGACGCCGCGGAGGTCGGCCTGAAGGCGGGCCGGGGCGACCGGGGGCGTGGGGAACTGCATCTGCGCGGTGTACGCGATTTGGACCGGCAGGGGGATCAGGATGCCGCTCTGCTGGGAGGCGGAGCTCATCCCGGTGCGCCCGCCGAGGCCGGTGGTCAGCCCGGTGGTGCCGGCGCGCCCGCCGGTGACCGTCCCGGTGCCGCCGGTCGTGGTGCCGTAGAGCGTCATCCCGAAGCCGCCGGGCGCCGCCACCTTACCGGCGGTGTTGTTCGACAGCAGCCCCTGGTAGTACGGGTTCGAGTAGTACCCGGCGAGGAAGTTCGACTTCTGGAGCGAGGTGGTGTTCGTGCCGGTCGGGGAGGTCACCGCGTCCATCGACTGGAACTGCTGGGTGGTGAGGCTCGAGCCGCCGAAGCTGCCGTTGCTGCCGCCACCCCCGCCCATGCCGGTTGGGGCGGAGCCGCCGCTGCTGATGCCGCCGGTACTCGAAGTGCTGCGCGTGGTGCCGGTTGCCCCGGTGCTGCCCGCGTACTGCGCGAACGCGGGCGAGGCGGCGAGCGCCGCGACCACCGCGACCCAGGCCCGTGTCCGGAACGTGCTCATGAACCACCCTTTTTCTTTCGCGGCGCGCAGTGGTATGCTGCTGCGGGGCCACATCTTCACAACAATTATCGGCGCCCGGCGCGGCCGAGTCCATACATCCCTTGATGAGAAAGTAAGTAGTTTTCGGCGTTGGGTTTAAAGTATTCAGTTGGGGAACGCAAGCAGCGCCCGGCATGCCCAAGCGCGCGAACCGAACGCTGAAAACTGGAGCCATCCCATGCAACTCGGCTTCGTGTCGGCCATCCTGGGCGACCTCCCACTCGAACAGGTGTTGGCGTTCGCGGCGGACGAGGGGTTCGCGTGCGTCGAGCTCATGTGCTGGCCGCCGGGCAAGGCCGACCGCCGGTACGCGGGCGTCACCCACCTGGACGTGACGCACTTCACCGACGAGTCCGCGGCCGGGGTCCAGGACCTGCTCCGCATCCACCGGGTGAGCGTGTCCGGGCTGGGGTACTACCCGAACCCGCTGGACCCGGACCCGGCGCACCGGGCGCTGGTGGGGGACCACCTCATCAAAGTCATCAACGCGGCGCAGAAGCTCGGGGTCGGGGTGGTGAACACGTTCATCGGGCGCGACCCGGCCACGGGCGTGGCCGCGAACTTCGCGCAGGTCGAGAAGGTGTGGCCCCGCATCCTGGGCGCCGCGGCGGGCGCGAACGTCCGACTCGGCATCGAGCACTGCCCGATGCTGTTCAGCGAGAACGAGTGGCCCGGGGGCAAGAACGTGGCGACCGGCCCGGCCCACTGGCGGAAGCTATTCGAGATGTTCCCGAGCGCGCCGCTGGGCCTGAACTTCGACCCCTCGCACCTGATCTGGCAGGACATCGACTGCGCGCGGGCGGTGCGCGAGTTCGGCCCGCGGATCGTTCACGTCCACGCGAAGGACGAGCGCATCGACCGCGACCGGCTGTACCAGGTGGGCGTGACGGGGTTGGGCTGGCACGTGCCCAAGCTCCCCGGCCTGGGGGACGTGCGGTGGGGCGAGTTCTTCGCCGCGCTGACCGACGCGGGGTACGCCGGCCCGGTGTGCATCGAGGTCGAGGACCGCGCGTACGAGGGCTCGCTCGCCGACCGCCAGCGCGCGCTGCGCCAGAGCCGCAAGTTCCTCGAACAGTTCGTGGGGTAGGCGAAGCGGGCCGGGGCCGCCAGCCCCGCGCCGCGGGGCGGCCCGCCGCTGGGTGGGCTCTAGCGTGCCCCGTGCCAACAGCGTATCATCCAACTACGTTCCACTCGTACCGCTCTCTTTCGCTGCAAAGGAACACATCATGCGACGCTGGCTAGCCGCCTTCCTCATGTTCGCGGCCGCGGCCGGGCTGACCGCCCTGAGCGCGCCGCGGGCCGCCGCCGACCTGCCGGCACCCAAGGAGGTCTCGTTCACCACCGCCGACGGGGTCCAGTTGAAGGGCGTGTTCCACGCCACCGACAAGAGCCCGAACAGCGCCCCGGTGGTGATCCTCCTGTACCCGCCCGGCCCGGACCGGGACATGACCAAGGGCGACTGGGTCGGGCTGGCCAAGCGGCTCAACGAGGAGGGGTACCACGCGTTCCGGTTCGACTGGCGCGGGCACGGCAAGAGCACCGACATCAAGGACCTGGACAAGTTCTGGGGGAACCCGTTACTGAGCGCGTACAACAGCAACATCAAGGGCGGGCTGCCGAAGAAGACCAAGGAGACCCTCTCCTACAAGGACCTGCAGCGGCCCGAGAAGTACTTGCCGGCGTACCTGAACGACCTGGCCGCGATCCGGCAGAACCTGGACCTGAAGAACGACGGCGGCGTGCTGAGCTCCAGCTCGATCTACTTCATCGGGGCCGGCGACGCGGCCACGCTGGGGATGGCGTGGATGACGGCCGAGTGGCAGCGCCCGGCGGTGTTCCCCACCGGCAAACTGGGGATGATGGGGCTGACCCCGATCGCCGACTACCGGTACATCCCGCAGCCGATCGTCGGCGACCTCCCGCCCGAGGCCGGGAACGACATCGCCGGGGCCGTGTGGCTCACCGCGACCCGCCCCACAACGGTGCCCGAGGCGACCGTCAAGAAGTGGGTGACCCAGGCGCCCAAACTGCGGGTCAACAACCAGATGCTGTTCCTGTACGCCGACAAGGACGCGCCCGGCAAGCGGCAGAGCGAGTTCTTCTACAACGAGGCGCTGGTCGCCAACCCGCCCAAGAGCAGCACCCTCAAGCCGCTCAAGCAGACGTTCATCAAGGAGGTCAAGGGCGGGAACACGCTGACCGGCGTCAAGCTGCTCGACAACGCGGAGCTGAAGGTGCAGGACGACATCATCAAGTTCCTCAGCGCGATCCAGAAGGAGCGGGCCGACCGCACCCAGCAGGAGCGCAAGTACCCGACGCCGTACCAGGTCGATGTGCGGCAGTTCGGGTTCACCCCCTGATGCGAACGAGGGACGGGTGTTAGAGAGGCAGTGGGTACAAGAGCCGCGCGCCCGCAGCCGCGCGGCTCGGTACGTTCTGGCTCCCGCGCTGTGCCCTCTCGCCCCTGTCTTCTGCTCCCCCGGCCGCCCTCAGCCGCCTTCCACGAACTTGCGCACCTCCTGCTCGAGCGCGGCCATCACCTTGCCGACGCGGTTCGCGTCGGCGAGCAGTTTTTTGTCGGCGTCACTCGCCGGGTCGAGCGGGGCCACCAACTCGTTGAGTTTCTTGACGGCCGGGTCGAACGTGGTGACGAGCTTGCGCAGGGTGTGCCGGTCCCCGTGCTTCTTGCACACGTCCACGGCGCCGCGCACCCGCGCGGTGCTCTCGTCGAAGTCGGGGATGGTGGCGACCGCGGGCCACGTCTTGAGCAGGTGGTCGCGGGCCTTCTGGTGCGCGTCGTCCTTGACCGCCCACTCGGCCTTGAGCCTGTCCTTCCGCTCCCGCACCGCCACGTCCTCGGGCAGGAGCGCCGCCAGTTGGTCGTATGCGGCCAGCGCCTCGTCCACGTCGCCGCGGGCCAGCAGGATCTGAATGCGGGTGTTGAGCGACTGCGCCTGGAGCTCCTTCGCGGCGAACGCCGGGTCGTTCTCGCGGGCCACCACCTTCTTGATCTCGTTCAGGTGCTTGCCGAGCTGGTCGTTGTACACCCGCAGCGCGGCGAGGCTCTGCTCCATCTTGGCGAGGATCGGGCCGACCGCGTCGGACTTGAGCCTCTCCTGCTGCTCCTTGAGCCGGGCCAGTTCGTCGGTCAGGCTCTTGTCGGCCGCGTCGGCGCTCTTGCACCCGCCGTCGGCCCGGGCCAGCGCGTCGGCGTTCTTCTGCCTCTTGATGAGGTCCGCGACCGCCTCGAAGCACACCGACTGCGCGAGCCGGGCGTCGGCGGTCTCGGCGGACGCCTTGAGCACCGCGCGCTCGAAGTCCGCCAGCTCGGCCTTCTGCGGGTTCGTCTCGAACGGGAGCGTCAGCGGGGCGTCGCTCATGATCGGCAGCGGGAACTGTTTGGCCTCGCGCCCCATCGTCACGGTCACGCACGCGACCCCGGCCAGCGGGCGCTGGGTGCGGAACTGCGCGGTCCCGGGGTGGAACGGGCACACGTCCTTCTGGTCCGCGGCGCCGGCCACGAACCCGACCTCGCTGGCCCGCACCTCCACCCGCGTGCCGAGCTTCACCACGTTCCCGTCCCCGTCCACGAGCCGCACCGCCACGGGGGCCGTGACCGTGCCGAGCTTCATCGCGCGGTACCCGAGGACGCCGCCGGTCAGCGGCAGCGGGGTCTGGTAGCGGGACAGCACGGCGCACCGCAGGGTGCCGTCGGCGGCCACGTCGGTCACCTTCAGGAGCGTGAAGTCGCGCGGGGTCGAAGTGAGGCCCGGGGGCGGAACGCTCCCGGGGGGCGGGCTGATGATCTTCCCGGTCGCGGCGCGCACCACGGGCGGCGCGGGCCGGTTCGTCTTGCGCACCGCGGCCACCGCGAAGACGTCGCCGACGCGCACCAGTTGCTTCACCGGCCCCAGGCCGGCGCTCCGCGGCAGCACCTTGACCTCGTCCGCCTTGCCGACGACGGGTTCCACGGTGCCGACGAGGCCGAAGTCGCGGTCGAGCATCAGGCCCGCGGTGCGCCCCGCCAGTTCCGGCGCGCGCGTGGCCTGCGCCCGCACCAGCGGTGACGACAGCCCGGCGAACCCGTCGTACTGGCGCGACTCGAGGTGGGCCTTGCCGTCGCGGTACTCGACCCTCAGGAAGTGCGCCTTCGCGCCGGTCAGGTCGCGCGGCGCGTCGAGGGCCGCGAACCCCTTGTCATCGAACTGCTGCCACAGCGGCTCCCACTGGTCGCGCGGCAGTTCGGTCAGGTCGATCACCTCGACCGCCCCGAGGTTCCCAAGGCCCGGTTGCAGCGCGGCCAGCAGATCGCGCTTGAGTTGCGTGCGGAAGTCCTGCGTGAGCAGCGGGTGCGGCCTCACCGCCAGCACCACGCGCCACAGGTACGGGTGCTTCGGCTCGGGGTCGAGCTGCGCGAGCGCGGGCGCACCGGTCAGGCAAACGACGGCGGCTGCGGCCAAAGAGCGGAACATGCGCGGGGCCTCCGGCGGGCGGTCCCGTGAGTGTACCAGATTCGCGCGGCGCGGTATCCTGATCCTCCCCGCCTGGCCCTCCGCCCGAGGAGACCGCAATGCGCTGGTGTGGACGTATCGCTCTGTGCGGCCTGGTCGCGGCGCTGTCGGCGCACGCGGCCGACGCCCCGGACCCACTGCTGAAGCCCGTCACCCCCACCGGGACGCAGGCCCGCGTGCGGCTGCCCACGAAGGGCGGGTTCCCGGACACGCTTCGGTTCGGCGCCCGGGTGCCCGGCGGCAAGAACACGGGGGAGGTGATCGACATCACCGTCGCGCTCGACACCCAGTTGGGCAAGAGCTTCGTCGCCGGGAAGACGGTCGCGGCGTGGGGGTACGAGGTGCCTCCGAACAGGGAGTTCGTCCTGCCCGAGCTGCTGGTCCCCGCGGCGCAGGTGGCCCCGGCGGTGAAGAAGGGCGGGCGCGACGCGCTGGTCCGACTGGCCAACGTGAAGCTGCACGTGGTCGAGCCGCCGGCCGACGCCAAGAACATGATCTACCAGTGCACCATCGCGCTGTCCGCGTCGGACCTGTACCGCGGCGGCGAGAAGGCGCTCGAGCCGCGGGTGTCGTTCGCCGATCACTTCCTGGAGCTGACGGTCCCCACGGCCGAGCCGAAGAAGACCGGGCCGCCGCCGGCGCTCGGGCTGAAGCGGCCGGGCACCGACGACTTCGCCGTGCCCGAGGCGACCGCGGACGCCACGCCGGGGCTGGTGCCGGTCGCGGCGCCGACGACCGCCCGCGGCGGCGCCCCGCTGCTCGCCTACGTCGCCATCAACGGCATGGACGCGTACCCGCTGGCGAACAAGAACCTGATGCCGGTCAACGTGAGCGTGTCGGGCATCAACAACTGGAACACCGGGGTCGTCATAACCCTCGGGCTGGCCCGCGGGTGCAAGGTGGAGTTCGACGAGAACAAGCGCGTGGGCACCGGCACCGGCACACAGGCGCAGACCGAGATGGTGGAGGGCAAGATCAAGGAGCTGCGGATCGGCCTCGTCACCGGCCCCGGGCTGAAGGCGCAAAAAGACCTGGTGCTAAAGGACGTGCCCGTGGTCGTGGACAAGAGCGTGTCGGAGGGGATGATGTGGGTGGGGCCGAGGTTCATCGACGCCCACTTCAAGGACGCGGTGTACGCGACCGGCCCGGACGGCGTGTGGAAGTTGCACGGGCGCTGCAGCCCGGACGCGCTGGCGGACGTCAAGACCCGCCCGAAAAAGTAGTATCGGGTCCGGGGGTGGCAGCGGGTCCCAGGTCGAAGGCGCCCGAGTGGGCACCTTCGACC
>JBJSXS010000080.1:0-7465 GCA_046086545.1 Gemmata sp. | reverse complement strand
GACGCGATCGAGTGCGTGGTCGCCCGGGTCGACCCGGACCGCAACGCGACGCAGTCCATTCTCGCCCTCCCGCCGCTCGACCTCTCCCACGAAGAGGCGGACCTCGTGCGGCTGCTCGCCGTCGGCGGAAGGCTGGAGGCGGCCGCGGCGCGCCCGCTCGCGGACCTCGGGTTCCAGATCGACACCAAGTGCGACGGGTGCACGTACGCGCCGCACTGCCTGGCCGAAAGCGCCAGGCTCCGACACGTGGAGCTGATCGGCCTCGACCCGGTGACCGCGCGCCTGTTGCGCGCCGCCGGGTTGGGCGCGCTCGACCGGCTCGCGAACCCGCCCCTGTTCGACCCGAAGGTGGAAGCGCTCGGGCGCGACCCCGCGTTCACCGAGAGCCTCGACGTGCTGCGGGTGCGGGCCCGCGCGCGGCTGCACACGCTCCCCGTGCCGCCCGGCACTCGCGCACCGAACGGGCACGCGGTGGAGCCGATTCCTAACACCGGGGTCGGGCACCTGCCGCCGCACGACGCGGGCGGCGTTCCGCTGCTGCGCGTCTACCTCGCGGTCGATTACGACTACACGGAGAACCGGGTCGGGGCGCTGGCCGCGCACGTCGCCCGCGGGCCCGGCAGGCTCGACACGCCGTTCGCAGCGGGCGCGCCCGATCCGGCGGTGTGCGAGCGTGTCGAGACCGGGAGGGGCGCGCCCGGCGAGCCGGTGCATGAGGCGCGCCCGCTCGACGCGGAGCGCACGGTGGTCGAGTTCCAGACGGCCCCGTGGAGCGGCACCGACTACGCGGCCGACACCGCGAGCGAGGGCGCGCTCGTCCGCCGCTTCTTCGACCGGCTCGCGGGCGTGATCGCACAGGCCGCGGGCGGCGCGCCGGCCCCGGTTCACTTCTACGTCTGGTCGCGCGGCGAGGTGCGCTGCCTGATCGAAGGGTGCTGCCGCGCCGGCCCCGAACTGCTCGGCCCCGTGCGGCAACTGTTCGGGTGCCGCGAGGGGCTGGAACAGCAGATGTATTCGGCCGTGCGCGACGAGGTCGACCGGCGGTACGCGCTCGGCTGGACCGGGCGCGGGCTCGGTGTGGTGGCATCGCTGGAGTGGGCCGGGCGCCGGTTCCACTGGACCCGTGAGGCGAACGGCCAGCCCTGCGATCTGTCGGACGTGTTCGCGCAGGGCATCTTCGACTTCGCCGCGAACCTCGACCTCACCGCCACCGGCGCCTGGGCCGCGGACGGGCACGGCGCGTCACACCTCTTTGAGGTGCGGGCCCGGTTCGGCGACGGCCTGCCGGCCCCGTACTGGCACGCGGTCTGGGGCACGCTGCCCGACCCCGGGCCGAGCGGCGACCCGCGCGTACGCGCGTCGTCCGACCGGTACCGCGCCGCCGGCGCGCCAGGGCTGCTGGCCGCGTACCTGCGGACCCGCGTCGAGGCGCTGCGGTGGCTGGAAGAGGGAATCGGCCCGAAGAACCCCGGCGTCGAGAAGGCCCCGCTCGATCCCGGGGCGCTGCCTTCCTTCGACCTCGGCGGCGACGGCGTGGCCCGCGCCGCGACCGACTTCCTGCGCCTCGACCAGCACGTGCGCCGGTCCGACTGGGTGGCCGCGCACCTCGTGCCTCCGGCCGCGCGCGTGCGCGCCGGGCGCACGCTCCCGCTCAAGCGCGTGAAGGTCGGCGCGGACAAGAGCACCGTCACCGGCGCGATCGACCTGTTCGCGTTCGGCGGGCTGACGCTCGCCGACCTCGAAGCGCGGTGCCAGTTCGGCCCGGGGGCGTTCGCGCGGCTCTCGCCGTGGAACGGCGACCCGAAGCAGGGGCAGGCGGTCGCGCAGCTCACCTCCGCGGTCGGGCGCACCTGCGTGGTGCGCGACATCGACTGGCGCACCGGCCTCGTCACGCTCGACGCGATGTACGCCGAGGAGGACCGCTACCTGCTGTCGAGCGGGGCCAGCAAAAGGGCCGAGGTGCTGTTCGACCGCGGGTACGCGACGCTTGATGAGAGCGTGTCCGATTACGTCGCCGGGCGCGTGGACGAGCGGCTCCAGCGCGCGAGCCACGTGTACGCGTGGTTCGACCCCGTGAACCCGCGCCCGCCGGCGGCGCCCGCGCTGCCCGAGTGCGAGCGCGAACCGTTGAGCCGGCTTGTGGATACGTTCCCGCTGCCGCCCGGCGGGGTGTGCCCGGCGTCGGCCGACCAGGCGCGTGCCGCGGTCGACGGGCTGGGCACGCGGGTGCAACTCGTGCAGGGGCCGCCGGGCACCGGGAAGACGACCACCACCGCGCTCGCGGTGCTGCTCCGCACGCTGGCCTCCGGGCGCCCCGGCGACGTCGTGCTGGTCTCGGCGCACACCCACACCGCGCTCGACAACCTCCTGTCGCGCACCGACCTCTACCGCGACGCCTTCGCCCGGCACGCCGCGGCCTCCGGTCGCCGGCTCCCGGCGGTGCGGCTGGTCAAGGTTCACACCAACGACCCGTCGCAGCACGTCGCCGGCGGGGCGGTCGAGAACGTCCCGGCCGCGCTCCTCGGCACCAAGAAGAAGCTCACCGAGTTGTCCGCGGGCGCGGTGCTGGTGATCGGCGGGACCACCGCCGGGCTGCTCA
Organism: Gemmata sp.; assembly: GCA_046086545.1. Taxonomy (GTDB): domain Bacteria; phylum Planctomycetota; class Planctomycetia; order Gemmatales; family Gemmataceae; genus Gemmata. The sequence continues at coordinate 4,866 of JBJSXS010000080.1, read as the reverse complement.
AACTGGCCGCGCTGGTCGAGAACCTGAAGACCTACAACGCCGGGGCCGGCCTGGCGGCAGCGCTCCTCGTCGTGGACGAGGCGTCGATGATGGTGTTCCCGCACTTCCTCGCGCTGGCCACGCTGGTCGCCCCGGACGGCCGGATCCTGCTCGCCGGGGACCACCGGCAACTCGCGCCGATCACGGCGCACGACTGGGAGACGGAGGACCGCCCGCCGGCGGTGCTGTACCAGCCGTTCGCGAGCGCGTACGATGCGGTGCGCCGCATCATCGACGCGCCGGCCGGACGTGCGGCCGTCCCGCCCGCGGCCGCGCTGTGGTCCGGGCTGCGGCTCACGTTCCGGCTGCCGCCCGTCGTGCGCGAGCTGATCGCGCGCATCTACCGCCGCGACCGCATCGAACTCGCGGGCCTGCCGCGCGAGCCGCTCGCGGCCGCGGCGGGGGGGGGCGTCTGGGCCGAGGTGTGGCGCTGGAGCGTGGGCCTGTTTCTCGCCGTTCACGACGAGGCCGGCTCGCGCCGGAGCAACGCGGTCGAGGCGGCGGCCATCGAGCAACTGCTCGCGGCCGCGCCGCCGCTTCCCGCCGGGTCGGTCGCGGTCATCACCCCGCACCGGGCGCAGCGCAGCCTCCTCGCGACCAAACTCGCCGCGCACACGAGCGCCGCGGGCGCGGTGGGCGTGATCGACACCGTGGAGCGGTTGCAGGGGGGCGAGCGCCCGACGGTGATCGTGTCGGGCACCGTCAGCGACCCCACCGCGGTGGCCGCAAACGCCGCGTTCGTGCTGAACCTGAACCGCGCCAACGTCGCGTTCTCGCGCGTCCAGGACCGGCTGGTTGTGGTCTGCTCGCGCGCGCTGCTCGACCACATCCCGGCTGAGATCGAACATTACGAGTCGGCCGCGCTGTGGAAGGCGCTGCGCGACCTGTGTACCGAGTTCGTGAGCGAGGCGGAGGTGGGCGGCCACCGGGTGAAACTGTACCGCCCGCCGCCCGGGTGCGGCGCTCGGGTGGGGTAGTGTGCGATCGGGAGTATGTCTCCCATCGTGGGGGGCTCTCACCTTGCCCTGAGGCGCTTTCGCCCCGCTGCGGGGCGGGCGCGAAACGACGACGTGCCGGCGTTAGGCGCTAGCGCAGGTTGAAACTGCTGTTGGGAACCGGGAGAAGACCGACCTGCCCCCAGTTTGTGAGTCCGGTGGCATGAAAGTCGGTCCCGTCCGTCGCGCGCCGCCGTTCTTGGCGTAACGATCTACGTTGCGACAAACTGGGGGTAGCTCTTGCGGCTGGTCGGGTGCCCGGCCTCACCTGGCCGGGTAGTCTTCGCCGTTGAGGCTCCGCACCACCGATTCGAGCCACGCGGTCAGTTCCTTCTGCATTTTCTCGACCCGCTTGGGCTCGGACGCGAACAGGTCGCGCGCCTCTTTCGGGTCGGTGGCGAGGTCGTACAACTCCCACTTTACGGGGTCGGCCTTCGCCCGCTCGATCCGGTGGAGCTTCCAGGAACCGGCGAGCCACGCGGCGTGCCCCGGGAACTTGTCCAGCGGGTACCTGGTCGTGATTTTGCCCGCGTCGGAGAACAGCCTCTTCGGGTCGCTCGGCTCGCGCCCGGCCGCCTGCTCGGCCAGCAGTTCGTCCATCCACTCCTTCGACGGGGTGCCCACACCGGGCGTCGGGTGGTTCCAGAACCCGATGGGCTTCGCGCGGGCCGCGGCCCGCCCGTCGAGCAGCGGGGCGAGGCTGACGCCGTCGAGCGGGGGTTGCTGCTCGGCCCTCGCGCGTGTCCACTCCAGCACCGTCGGGTACATGTCGGACGTGACGCACGGCTCGCTGATGACCAGCGGCTTCGGGTACCGCGCCGGCCACTCGAGCAGCGCTGGGACGAGCAACCCGCCCTCGTACACCTGCCCCTTGTTCCCGCGGCGGTCGCCGGACGACCCGAGCTTCGGCAGCGCCCCGTTGTCGGAGCAGTACCAAAGGATGGTGTCGTCGGTGAGGCCGAGCGCCTTGATCTCGGCGCGAACGCGGCCGAAGGCGCGGTCCATCGCGGCGATCTCGCCCAGGAACTCGCGCTCGGCCGCGGGCCGGTCCGCGTAGGGCCTGCTGTCGGCCGGGAGCGCCTTGTGCGGGGCGTGCGGCGACCCGAACCAGACGACCGCGAGGAACGGCTGCTTCTGTTTGGCGCAGGCGCGCATGAAGCTCACGGCGAGGTCGGCGGTCACGTCCGAACTGTCTCCCCTGAACTGGGTCGCCTTGCCCCTGTCGCTCAGCACCGGGCCGAGGTCGAAGAAGTTGGGCGCCGACACCCACTCGTCGAACCCGCACTTGCCCGGCGTAGAGGTCCCGTCCTTCTGCACCGAGCCGAGGTGCCACTTGCCGAAGTGCCCGGTGCGGTGGCTCGCGGCTTTCAGCACCTGCGCGAGTGTGGTTTCCTGAGGGCGGATCGGGTGGCCCCACGAGAACGTCGCCATCCGGTTCGGGGTGCGCCCGGTCAGCACGCTCGCGCGGGTGGGCGAACACACCGGGGCCGCGGCGTGGAACCGGTCGAACCGGACGCCCTCCCGCGCCAGCGCGTCGAAGTGAGGCGTGCGCAGGTGCGGGTGCCCGTTGTACGCCATGTCGCCCCAGCCCTGATCGTCCGCCATCACGAGGACGACGTTCGGCTTCTTCGGGTCGGCGGCGGCGACCGGTGCGAGTACACACACACAGCCGAGCGCGAGCAGGAGGCGGGTCACGGGTCACTCCCGGGCCGGCGCGCGAGGCGCCGGGCTCACTCGTAGATGGGGCAGAAGGTGTTGAACGCCGTCTCGCAAAACGCGCCGGGGTCGTTGTACCGGCGCCCGCGGTCCAGTGCGTCCAGCGCGCGCATCTCGTCGTCGGTCAGCGCGAAGTCGAACAGCGCGAGGTTCTCCGCGAGGCGGTCGGGGCGGGCGGTCTTCGGCACGACGGCGGTGCCGCGCTGCACGCCCCACCGCAGCGCGACCTGCGCCGGCGTCTTCCCGTGACGAGCTGCGGCCCGGCGCACCACCTCCTCGTTCAGCACGGACTCATCGGCGCCGGCCGCCCCGAGGACGTGGTACGACTGCGCTGCGAGCGGGGAGAACGCGGTCACCGCGACGCCGCTCTCCCGCGCGAGCCGAACCAGCTTCTGTTGCGCGAGGTACGGGTGCAGTTCGACCTGCAGGAGCGCGGGCCTGATCCGGGCGTACGAGAGCAGGTCGCGGAGCAGGGCGGTGCCGTAGTTGCACACCCCGATGTGCCGCACCAGCCCGGCGGTCACGAGGTCTTCCATCGCGCGCCACGTTTCGGCGAGCGGCACCCGTGCGAGCTCCATCTGCGGGTGGGGCGCGGCCGGGTCGAAGAGCCACTCCGGCGGGTACCGCGTCTCGAACGGCACGAACGCCTGTGCGACCGGGAAGTGGATGAGGTAGCCGTCGAGGTAATCGAGCCTCAGGTCGCGCAGCGTGCGCTCGACCGCGGGGCGCACGTGCTCGCGCGCGTGGTAGGTGTTCCAGAGCTTCGACGTGACCCACAGGTCGTCGCGGCGGCACTCGCCGGCCGCGAGCGCCGCCGCGACCCCGGCGCCGACCTCCGCCTCGTTGCCGTAATCGCACGCGCAGTCGAGGTGCCGGTAGCCGGTGCGGACGGCCTGCCGCGCGAGCGCCGCGGCGTCCGGCTTCGGCACCTTCCAGAAGCCGAGCCCGACCGCGGGGAGGTGCCCGCCGCCGGGGAGCGCGAGAGAGGGGGTGTGCATGCGGCTATCGTAGGCGCGCCCGGGGCGAACGGCGTCGGTCAGTAGTTCCGCCCGCCCTGTCGGTCGCGGCGGGCCAGCACCCGGCGCCCGCGGAGCCGCGCGCCGTCGAGCGACTCGATCACGTGGTCGGCCGCGTCCTCCGGCACCTCGACCACCGAGAACCGCTCGGTGATCTCGATCCCGCGGATGTCGCGCCCCGGCAGTCCCGACTCGTTAGCGATGGCGCCCACCAGGTCGCGCGGGCCGATGCCCGCCTCGCGGCCGGCGCTGATGAAGATGCGGGCCATGCGCGGCCCGGCCGGGCGCCCGCGCGGCGGCTCGCGCCACGGCTCCGCGCCCGGGATGTCCGGGCCGTCGTCGGCCCGCCCGCCCCGCGCGCCGTGCGCGACCTTCAGCGCCGCGAGCGCGATGTCGGTCGCGGACAGGTCCGCCGCGAGCGCGTCGAGCACCGCGCGGAACTCGTCGAGGCCGCCGGCGGATGCCGCGTCGCGGACCGCCGCCCGGGTCCGCTCCAGCCGCCGCGCGCGCAGGTCGGCGTTCGTGGGCACGCGCGCCAGCCCGACCGGCTGCCCGGTGGCGCGCTCGATGCCCCGCAGCAGCCCGCGCTCGCGCGGCTCGGCGACGGTCAGCGCCACGCCCTCGCGCCCGGCCCGGCCGACGCGCCCGATGCGGTGGACGTACGCCTCGATGGCCGGCGGCAGGTGGTAGTTGATGACGTGCGTCAGGTGCTCCACGTCCAGCCCGCGGGCGGCCACGTCGGTCGCGATCAGCAGGTTCGCGGCCCCGGCCCGGAACTGCCGCATGACGCGGTCCCGCTGCTCCTGCGCCATCCCGCCGTGCAGCGCCTCCGGCCGGCACCCGCGGGCGGCCAGCGCCTCCGTCAGCTGGTCGACCTCGGACCGCGTCTTGCAAAAGATCAGCGCGGCCGCCGGCGCTTCGGCGTCGAGCACGCGGCCCAGCGCGGCCAGCTTGTGTTCGCGCGGCACGATGTACGCCGTCTGGCGGACGCGCGGCGCCTCCCCGGCGGGCACGACCTCGCGCGCGACCGAGACTTCGACCGCGTCCTTCAGGTGCCGGCCGGCGATGGCCCGGATGCGTGGCGGCATGGTGGCCGAGAA
>JBJSXS010000079.1:0-2283 GCA_046086545.1 Gemmata sp. | reverse complement strand
CGGGAGGCAGAGCAGTGCGTGCTGTTCGCCGACCACATGAGCGACGGGTGGTTGTCGGTGCCGTGCGTGCCCGAACTGGGTTTGTTGACCAAAGGCCGCCGGGACAAGCGGTTCCCCCTCCTGGAGGTGTTGGGGTCGTTCTGGGATGTGTTCCGCGCCGGTAAGGACAAGGGACTGCTCCTCGAACGGCGGGCAGTCGCCGAGGGCCGGGAGGAGGCGCCGCTCCGCGGGGCGCCACTTCCGGAGTTGATCAGCGCGTACCGGTCGCGGTGCGAACGGACGAACGCGAAGACGGCGACCGAGCGGGTCCGCGTTCGAAACGGCGTGCTCCGGGACGCGGGCGGGTTGGACTACGACCACGTGCAGAGCGAGTTCACGAAGCTGACGAACGGGCTGGGGTGGCCGGCGCCCGCCACGCTGAAGGACCTCCGTCACCTGTTCGCCACTACGCTCAACAACGCGGGCGTGCCGGACGGGTACGTGCGCTACCTGATGGGCCACGCGCCCGGCAAGGCGGCGGTCGTCGCGTACACCCACCTCGACCAACTCCGCCGCCACTATTCCGCGGCCATCAAGCAGGAGTGGGCACCTCTGCTCGACGCCATCAACCGACGCGCCGCCGTGCTCCGTCACGGCGCCGGCCAGTGACTCCGATCCGCTTTCAATTCTGACGACGATCGCTCTCCAGTCGCCCCTCCTCGCCGACACTTCCCCCACGAACGATCCCGACACCGGCACGCGCCGGCTCGTCGGGGTGAATGGGCAACCGATAAGCCGTTCCCAAGTAATAGTGACACGTTTTATTCAAATATTTAGAAGATTAATACAATATTGCGAGCGCCCTGCTCGCGAACAACTGTGACCGCCGGACGGTTGGTGAGTAGGGCGAGGAGTTGCTCTCGCAGGGTTTCGGGCCGTGTTCTCGGTCGTGGATGAGCACCACGACCGAGGCACTATCCTGGGCTCCCGACGTTGCCGCCGGCCAGGTGCCAGACACTCCGGTGACAGGAGGACCGACGAGTTATGGGCCACCGCCGGTAGCAATCCCCTCAGCTTCGTGAGCTATGCCACCTTGTAAGTTGGGGTCGTGAAACCCCAAGGGTTCGCGATAGCTATCTGGTCGCGATCAAGTATCATGACACGTTTCGACATGATATTTAGGCGAATAATTGATTGTTGCGAGTGAGCCACTCGCGCGCGCCCGTGACCGCCGGACGTTCGGCGAGCGCGGCGAGGAGTTGCTCGCGCACGGTCTCGGGCCGGGTGTGCGTGTACACCGCGGTCATCCCGAGCCCGTGCCCCGGTAACCGGGAACCCGCCGCCGCGTGCCCCATTAGCAGGTTCCGAACGAGCGGGTCCACTCGCCCTTCCTGCAGCGCGGTCGCGAACTGGTGGCGGAGCACCTTTGGAGCCGTCTGCCCGGCCAGCCCGGCGGTCCGCGCCGCCCGGATGAACTCGATCCGCACCCGGTTCTCGTCCACCGCCCCGATGTCCCGCCAGAGCCGCCCGGCCAGGCGCACCCGTGCGGCCCGGTCGGGATCGCCTGGGGTCGCATCCTGGTTGGTGAGACGGCGCACCAGTTCCCGCTCCAGGGCCGCGGTCGAGGACGCATCGAACCCTAGGTTGTCGTCGGTCCACCTGCGCCCTCGGAAGACGGGACCGCAGGTGCGGCCCACGAGGTGAACCCGGAGCACGTCCGTCAGCGCGGGCACCAGAGGGACATCGCGCTGGTTCCGCGTCTTCACCTGCCACCCGAGCCGGGGCTTGTTCCGCACCCGGATTAGCCCGGCCGTCAGGTCGAGATCATCGGGTAACAACAGGTGGCACAACTCGCCCGGCCGAAGCCCGGTCAGAAGCAAGGTCAGGAACACCGGGAACTGCCAGTCGTCGCACGTCCCGAGGAACGCGCTCTCCTGGTCCGCTGTGAGGATCTCAATCACACGCGCGGTCTCGACGGGGATCCGGTCGATCTCGACCGCGGCGAACGGGTTCTCGACGTACGGCGGCAGGTGCCGGCGCCGGGCCGCGTGGTTGAACAGCGCCCGGCAGCACTCCAGAACGTATCGCACGCCCTTGTCGAGCAGCGGGCGTTGGAGGGTATTCGGGTGACCGTTCGGGGAAACCCGGATGGTCCGCAGGTAGTGGACGAAGGCCGCGGCGTGCGTGGCCGTGAACTGGCCCGCGTGCCGCACCGGGTGCTCGTTCAGGAACCGGAGCAGGTGGTCGGTCGCGGTGCGGTAGCGGGCGATCGACTGGACCGACGACCGCCGCACCTGCTCGTGG
>JBJSXS010000078.1:0-7896 GCA_046086545.1 Gemmata sp. | reverse complement strand
GCCAGGCGACCAAGAGGTTGTGAGGCAGTGGGCCGCGCGGGCGCGACTCGCGGACCGCGTGGACGTGTGCGCCGACGCGGCCCTCCTTCTCGCGGCCGGTACGCCTGCGGGGTGGGGTGTCGCGCTCGTCGCGGGCACCGGGTCGATGGCCTTCGCGCGCGCCGCTGACGGGCGCAACGCCCGCTCAGGTGGCTGGGGACCGTTGCTCGGTGACGAGGGCAGCGGGTATGCAATTGCACTGGCCGGGCTCCGTGCCGCAACCCGGGCCGCTGATGGCCGCGCCCCGGCCACTCCACTCATCGATAAACTGCTCGCGGCGTTCGGGCTAAGCCGCCCGCACGATTTGGTCGATGCGGTTTACCGCGGCAATGACCGGGCAGTCCTCGCGGCCCTTGCGCCTGTAGTGATGAACGCGGCCGAAGGTGGCGATCCGGTTGCGAGCGAAATCCTCCGCGATGCCGCCGGCGAACTGGCGTCGGCTGTTTCGGCTGCTGCACGGGCGCTCGACCTCGGGTCTTGTTTCCCCGTCGCGCTCGCCGGCGGGTTGCTCGTGTCCGCACCGGGTTACCGCGAACTGCTGCTGTGCGCGCTCCGCGACCGCGGGCTAACCGCCGAACCGGTCACCCTTGTGCGCGAACCGGCCGAAGGGGCGGTGAAACTCGCGCTCGGCCACGTTCCCGTTCTCTCCTGAAAGGCACAGATGTTCAGACTTTTCCAGGGGCTGTTGGCCCTCGGCCTTTGCGCGCCTGGTGTCGTCGCCGCAGGCGCCCCGCCAGCACCCAACCGCGAGTTCCGCGCGGTGTGGGTCGCCACCGTCGCGAACATCGACTGGCCCTCGAAACCGGGCCTTCCCGCCGAGCAGCAGAAGGCCGAACTGCTCGCCATCCTCGACAAATCCGCGGCTCTCAACCTCAACGCGGTGGTGTTCCAGGTGCGGCCGATGGCCGACGCACTGTATGAGTCGAAACTGGAACCGTGGTCAGAGTACCTCACGGGCCAGTTGGGGAAGGGGCCGGGGTACGACCCGCTCGCCGTTGCGGTCGAGGAGGCCCACAAGCGCGGGATGGAACTGCACGCGTGGTTCAACCCGTACCGCGCCCGGCACCCGAGTGCGAAGTCCGAGCCCCCGACAGATCACATCACGAAAGCCCGCCCGGACCTCGCGAAGCCGTACGGCACGCACTCATGGATGAACCCGACGCACAAGGAGGTGCAGGATCACTCCCTCGCTGTCGTTCTCGACGTGGTCAAGCGCTACGACATCGACGGTATCCACATCGACGATTACTTCTACCCCTACAAGGAGAAGGACGCGGGCGGGATGCTCGTCCCGTTCCCCGACGACGACACCTGGCAGGCGTATCAGAAGATCGGCGGCAAACTCACCCGCGACGACTGGCGCCGCGACGCGGTCAACGGTTTCGTGAAGCGGATGTATGAGGAGACCAAGAAAGCAAAGCCGTGGGTGAAGGTGGGCATCAGCCCGTTCGGCATCTGGCGCCCCGGTAACCCGCCCGGCATCTCGGGCCTCGACCAGTACACGGAACTCTACGCCGACGCAAAACTCTGGCTCAACGAGGGATGGGTCGATACTTCAGCCCGCAACTCTACTGGCCCATCGCACAGGAGAAGCAGAGCTTCCCGAAACTCCTCGACTGTTGGGCGGGCGAGAACACAAGGAAGCGGCACCTGTGGCCGGGTCTGTACACAAGCCGAGTGACGGGTCAGGCGAAAGGTTGGGAATCGAAAGAAGTGGCCGATCAGATCGCGCTGACCCGGAAGCAGAAGGGTGACCCGGGCGTGATTCACTTTAGCATGAAGGCGCTGATCAAGAACGCCGGCGGCATCGCAGAGCAGCTGAAGAGGGTCTACGCGGAGCCGGCGCTGGTGCCGGAAACGCGGTGGCTCGCGCAGGGCGAACCGCTCCCGAAGCCGGAGGTCGTCCGCGACACCGCGAACGGTAAGCCGGTCGTTCGCGTCAAGGCGCCAGTATGCACGCGGTTCGTCGTGGTTCGCACGCAGAGCGGGGAGACGTGGCAAACAAGCGTTCGCGGCCCGTCCCCGGACGGCACGCTGGAGGAACCAGTGCCGGAAACGGGCCGCGTGTTGGTGCGAGTCATGGACCGAGTCGGGCGCCTCGGCGAAGAAATCGAAGCGAAGTGAGCTACTTGGCTTTCGGGGCCGCCGCGAACTCTGCGGCGGTCATCTCCTTGACGGTTCCGTTCCGCAACAGCACTTTTCCTCCGGCGGTCGCGGCACTCTTCTGGTAAGCCAGCACTTCGGTCGAAGTGGGGGAATAACTCACACGCCAGAACACCACGACGTGTCCGTCATTTATTAGCGGCAGTGCGTTATCGACCGCCCCGGCGTTCTCTGCCAAATCTTCCGCGCGAGTTGGGGCCGGCGCCTTCTGCCCGGCTCGGTACTTGAAGACCTCGCCCAGTTCCCTTAACCCGAGTTCGGCGTCGGGCGGGGGCTGCGGGGTCGGTACCGCAGCAGGGGTGCCGCACCCGGCGAGGAGCGCAAAGGCGAAAAAAGAAGCCAGCCGCGACAGCATGTCAAACTCTGGGTATAAGCGGTGAGCCGCCGCCGGCCGGTGCCGGCAGAAGAGGCGGTGTTAGTTCAGGTTGAGCGATTCACCACCGGCCCGGGTACCGAACGCGCGCCACTGGTTCGGATCGATCGAATCGCGGATGAACGACACCGACCCGTCGGCCCGCACCACGTTCACGCCGCCCGTGTGGTAGCTCCTCGATGCCGCGTGAATCTTGTCCAATCCGACGCTGCGGGCACAGTCGAACCCCTTCCAGTTCGGGGGTACCGTGTGCGTGTAGTACGCGGTCCAAATGAGGTTCCGGTAGTACTGCTCCCCGGTGTAATCGTAGTACGCGTCGAACGTTGCACCCGAACACCCGGCGGCCGGGTTGAGGTCGTTCGCCGGGAGGCTCGCGTCCCATGTGCCGTATGCGAGAGCTTGAACACGGGTCGCAGACGGCTGAGCGGTGGACGAAGTGGCAGACGCGAGCAACCCGCGTTTGATCTCGGCGTACATCGCGGTGTTGCTGGTCCCGTCGGTGATCTGGCCGAACTTTATACCGATCGCTGGGGCTGTCGCACTGCCGTTGGTGTAGAACGCGCCGCCGGTTGACCCGTCCGAGTTCCGAAACCACGCGTGCCCGCCAAGACTCGCGTGGTAGCTGGTCCGCCCCACCGGTTGCGAAACGCCGCCGACCGTCACCGTGAACGTCGCCGTGGACAGGTCCGACGGGCACAGCAAAATGGGCACGTCCTGCGACCGGGCGGCCGCGTTGTTGGCCCCGGTGTTGAAGTCCTGAGTTTGGTCGATCTGAGCGTACTTGTTCGCTTGTTCAAAGTACGGCAGCATCGTCGCAAGCGGTGAGCCGTTTACGGGACTCGGCAGTACGGGCGGAAGTGAGCCCAACGAGCTTTCGTAACTGTGGCAGGCCAGCCCGATCTGCTTCAGGTTGTTCTGGCACTTCATGCGAGAGGCGGCCTCCCGCACCTTCTGCACGGCGGGCAACAGCAACCCTATCAAGATCGCAATAATGGCGATAACCACCAACAGCTCAATAAGCGTGAACCCGCGACGCTGCCGCATGCTAACCTCGGATGAAAACGGAGGGACGATGGCGGATGGACTACGTTCAACAATGCAGGTCTTGTACCAACCCTTAAAACTGAACGACGCACTGCCGGGGACAAACGATGCCTTCATGACGGGGTGCGCGCCTTCGGTATGTGTCGATCGGAGTGTCGAAATATCGTCGTTTTCGTCACTTTAGTGTCGATTTATCAACATTAGTCGTGGTTGGCCGAACGAGTCCGAGCTTTTTCATTCGCGACAACAAAGTCGTGCGCTTGATGCCCAAACGGGCGGCCGCGCCCTGCGGGCCGCCGATCTTCCACCCGCAATCGATCAGAGTTCGCGCGATCAAGCCGTGTTCGCTTTGCTTCAACGTCGGGTGTGGTGCCGCCTCCGGCAGCTCCGCGGGTGGCCCTTGGCGGGAGGCGTGCGCGGCGAGGTCCGCGAGCGGCACGCGCAGCTCGCTCCCGCTCGTCAGGATGACGGCGCGCTCGATGAGGTGCTCCAACTCTCGCACGTTCCCGGGCCACGGGTAGCGCCCCAGTGCCGCCATCGCCTCGGTCGGGATCGTATCGATCACCTTACCGAACCGCCGCGCGAACAGGCTCACGAAGTGCCGAACCAACTCGGGGATGTCCTCGCGGCGCTCGCGCAGCGCCGGCAGCGCCACCGGGAACACGTGCAGCCGGTAGTACAGGTCGGATCGGAACTGCCCCTCCGCAACCAGCTTCGCGAGGTTGCGGTGCGTGGCCGCGACCAGCCGCACGTTCACCTTGAGCGTCTTCGCGCTGCCGAGCCGCTCGAACTCCTGCTCCTGCAACACCCGCAGGAGCTTGGGCTGAAGCTCCGGCGGGATGTCGCCCACCTCGTCCAGAAAAAGCGTGCCTCCGTCGGCCAACTCGAACCGCCCGAGCCGGCGTTCGACGGCACCCGTGAACGCGCCCTTCTCATGGCCGAACAGTTCGCTTTCGAGCAACCCGGTCGGGATCGCCGCACAGTTGAGTTTCACGAAGGTGCGGTCGCGGCGGGCGCTCAGGCGGTGAACGGCCCGGGCGATGAGTTCCTTCCCGGTCCCGGTTTCGCCGGTGATTAGCACCGCGGAGTCGGTTGGGGCGACCACCTCCACTTGCTTCAGCACCTCAACGAGAGCGGCGCTGCTGCCGACAACCTCGCCGAGGCGCCGCTCGGTTTGAATCTCCTCTTCGAGGTACAACTTCTCGGCCGCCAGCCGGGCGTTCGCGCGTTCCAACTCCTGTCGCGTGAGTGCGCCCTCGACCGCGAGCGCGACCAATCGCCCCACCTGGCTTGCGAAGTCGAGATCGCCCGGCGCGGGCGTGACCGGGGCGTAGCTCGCGAACCCCATCGCCCCGAGCTTGCGCCGCGGTGTGGTCAAAGGTACGAAGCACGCGGCCCGCACGCCCTGCCGCTTGAACGCGGCCCGCAGGACCGGGAAGTGTTCGCCGGCGTGCGCATCGAGCCAGAACGGCTGCTGCGTGCCCCACACGCGCGCGGTGGGCGATTCGGCCGCCGGCAGTTCGGTCGGGGTGTCAGCTGCGCGAGGCGGGGCACCTCCGCCTAGTGGGTGAAGGAACTGGAGCTTCCCCGCGTGCGACTGCGGCTCGAGCAGCGCGAAACTGAGATAGCCCCGCGGCAGATGCGCACCCAGCGCGGCGGCGAGGTCGCGGAGCAGCGCCCCGAGGTCGGTGTGCGCCGCGACAGCTTGCGCCACCGCCAACAGCGCGGCCGGGCGCTGAGTGAGCGGCGCGCGGACAAGCCCGGTGGGTGCGGCGGAGCGGGGCGGCATGGCTTGGATGAGACCCAAATCTGCAGGTGCCGTTATTGTACCATCCGCGCCGAGATCTTTTTTCTTCTCGCGAAACCGTTGCGTATGGGCGGGGTTTCAAGTAACATTATGTGAGACGGAATCTCAAGAAGTGGGCGATAGCAGTGGAACTCCAGCAAGCACCAGAGGAATGTGTCGGGGCCTGCCGCGGGTGCGCGACCGTCGGCAGTTGTCCCGACCGGGTTGTCTGCCGGTGCCTCGGCGTGACTGAGCAGGAACTCGTGGTCGCGATCACGACCCTCGGGCTTCGCACCGTTAAGGAGGTGCGCCGGGCGACGGAGGCCGGCGACGGGTGCACCTGCTGCCACCGCGAAATCGTGAACTATCTCGCCGTTTACTCCCCGTCCGCGTCGCTCTCGGACATCTGCTCGGCCAAATAGTTCTGTAAGCCCACCGACTTGATCAGCCCCAATTGCGTCTCCAGCCAGTCGACGTGCTCCTCGGACTCCGTCAGGATTTCGAGCGCCAGGGCGTGCGTGCCGTTGTCTTTAACCTTGATGCACAGGTCCACCAACTCGTTGTAAGCGGTCACGCCGCCGGTCTCGAGCTTAAGGTCGTTCTCGAACTGCTCCTCCACGGTGGTGCCGACGCGGATCACGTCGTACCGCGCGATCTCTGGGACGCCGTCGAGAAACAGGATGCGCTCGATGATCTTATCGGCGTGCTTCATCTCGCCGACGGACTCCTCGTAGTGCTTGTGGGCGAGCTTCATGAACCCCCAGTTCTTGCACATCTTGGCCTGACAGAAGTACTGGTTGATCGCTGTCAGCTCGATTGTCAGCGCGCGGTTCAGCCCGTCAATGACTGCCTGGTTGCCCTTCATCGGATCCTCCACATGGTGATGAGTGCGTGCCGAAGCGGAGTTGTCTTAGCGAAATTCACGTGTTCCGAACGTGGCGCCCATGAGTCGGGCCGTTGAGACCGGTTCTCACCCCGACGGCGTACGGGGCGGAGGCGGGTTGACCACCGTCAGCGACCCGGTGTGTGTGTCGCCCTCGCCAGGCCGCGTGGTGAGCGCGGCCAGCGCGTTCTGCCAGTCGCGCGCGTCGGCGGGGCGCCGGCCCGGATTTTGTGCCACGCTCTGCACGAACAGTGCCACCAGGCCGCGCGGCAGGCCGAGCGCGCGGAGGTCGTCGGTCATGTCCGGGCCGGGCCAGACCGTCAGGTCGCCGCGCAGCAGCTGGAAGGCGAGTACGCCCAGCGCGTAAACGTCGTCGCGCGGGTCCGGCGGGTTGCCGTTGCGCTGCTGCGGCCCGGCGTACCCGAAGCTGCCCGCGGCGCGGAGCAGGGTGGGCACGCGCCCGCTGTTCGTCTCCAGCCCGCGGGTCTGGCCGTCGATCAGGTGCGCGACCGCGGCCCCGCCGATCCCGAAGTCGGTCACCCGCAGGATTCCCAGCCCGTCGCGCAGCACGTTCTGCGGCTTCAGGTCGCGGTGTACGATGGGAGTGGTCAACCGGTGGCAGTGGGCGACCGCGCCCGCGATCGCGAACAGCGCGCGCACCGCCTTGCGGACCCGCTTGGCGAGCGGCTGCGTCTGCCACTCGCGCACCGCGTCCGCGAGGGTTCCCCCGGGCACGTACTCGTACATGAGCCACGGCACCTCACCGCCCAGGTTGTACTCCAGCAGCGGCACGATGTTCGGGTGCTCCCCCGCGTGCCGCATGACGCGTACCAGCACCTTCTTCTCGTGCGCCACCAACCGGTGCCGGACCTCGGGGTGGGTGAAGAACTTGACCGCGCGGCGCTCGTCCTTCCACTCGTGCCGCACCCGCCAAACCTCGCCGAACCCGCCGGACCCAAGTTGCCGCTCCAGCACCCAACTCGACAGCCCCGGCAAGGTCTCTCCCGGCTCGAACGCCGGGACGGAAAAAGCCGGCGCCAGTCGGTCGCGCTCCGCGGCCTCCTGTGGGCGCGTGTCCGGGGGCGCGCCCGACGGTTCGGCGACGAACCGTAACCCGCACCGCGGGCACACCACGGACTTCCCGGCGGGCAGGCGCAAGGGCGTTTTGAGCGACACCCCGCAGTGTGGCGCAGGGCAAGTGTATGTGCTGGGCATTCCGGCGCTCCCGCGTCACGGCGGTGCCTGGGCGCTCTGCGAGTAGAGACGTGTGCGGGCATCTTAGCACCCCTCAGCGAACTTGTTCGATCTGAACACGCGGCCGCGGCGCACAATTCGAATTGGTGTCGAAAAAGCCGTCAGTTTGTGACGGGGCGAAAGCGTGTGTCGCACGCGGGCGCGAACGCGGTTGCGACTTTTCGCAAACCTGGGTTCTTTCGCTACCGTACGAACCGGTGACACACTCAATCCCGCCTCGTTCGGTTCGACTGGGAGTCTGGAGCGGGCGGAGACTCCAATCGTGCGCGGTGCCAATCGCGTCGGTGGTCGCTGACCCGCCCGTTCGGCCCGAAATGCTCATCAAGCTGACGGTGGACGTGACGAGCCTCTTGG
>JBJSXS010000077.1:0-3120 GCA_046086545.1 Gemmata sp. | reverse complement strand
CCCCGCATCGTTCTGCGTACCTGCTCCAGCTTGTCCGGCCATCGGAATTCGTTAGCGGCCCGAGAGCGGCCCGATTGCCCCAGGGCGGCGCGCAACCCTGCGTCCGCGGCGAGGCGCGTCATGTGGGCCGCCAGTTCGTTCGCGTCCCCGCACGCGGCCTGCAACCCATCGACCTCGTGCCGCACCAACTCCGCCGGGCCGCCGGCGCGGTACACGACGTTGGGTTTGCCGTTCGCCCAGGCTTCGAGCAGCACCAGCCCGAACGAGTCGCACCGCGACGGCAGTACGAACGCATCGATGCCGGCGAAGAAGTCGCGCTTCTGCGCGGCGCTCAGTACGCCGAGTCGGGCCACGCGGTCTTTCGCGCCGAACGACTGCCAGAAGGCTTGGAAGCTCGGCATATCCGGCCCCGCCAGCGCGACCCGGAACTTCGCGCCCTTCGCCCATGCGCGCTCGGCCGCGCGGAGCAGATCGACGGTCCCCTTTTCGGCGCTGTTGTTTGCGAGGTGGCCGAACACCATTTCCTGGCTCGAAAGGCTGCAGGCGGCTCGAAACGACGGGCGGTCGCCGCCTGTGCATTCGGCGAAATCCACGCCCAAGCCCTGAAGTACCACCCTCTCTTCGCTCAGGCCCAGCGCGCAGACGGTGTCGCGCTCGGCGCGCGTCTGCACGAACACGCGGTCGGCTTGTCGCAGGAGCCACCGCAGGTGCGGGCCGGTGTACTGGCGGCGAGTGCGGTCGTGCGTGTCGGTGGGGTCGCCCAGGTGCAGGAACGGCGTGAGCAGGAACGGAACTTTGCGCCGGCGTGCGAGCCGCAGCGCGCACATAATTGGGAACGAGTACGGGAACGCGGTGGCGTGGACCGCGTCGAGCGGCCCGACGTAGGCGCCCGCGTCGTGCCACATCCGCGGGCACACTGGATTACATGGCGTTGTGAGGCACTGCCAGCGGCGAACGGGAAGGAGCGAGAGCGCTTTCAGCACGTACCGGCGCCCGGGGAAGTACAGGGGGGCGTAGCGGCGAAGTCCGAACCGCATGCCGGTCGGAGAAGGGGAGTCAGACGCTGACAAACCGGGTGCGCGGCCGGCGCGCGAGGTGCCTTTCTCCCGGTACGGTTCAGGGGGGACATCGGGGGGTGGTGGTGTTCGCGCTCGCCCCCACATTTCGCTCAAATC
Organism: Gemmata sp.; assembly: GCA_046086545.1. Classification (GTDB taxonomy): domain Bacteria; phylum Planctomycetota; class Planctomycetia; order Gemmatales; family Gemmataceae; genus Gemmata. The sequence continues at coordinate 1,945 of JBJSXS010000077.1, read as the reverse complement.
AATTGCTTCACTGGTCCACACGCTCACCGCATCGCCGCGGTTCGTCAGGTACTCGCACAGGCGCGCGGTGTACGCCTCGGACCCGCCCAGCGCGGGCGGGAACCGCTGCACGAACTGCGCGACGTGCATTCCCGCTTCTCGCACGAGCGGAATCCGGTACGATGAACCTTCGAGGTTCTCTCTGCTACGCTGAAGCACAGGGCGCGACATGATCCGCATCTCGACGTTGGCCAACTCCGTTAAGCCGTCTGCTACCATAGCCGCGGGCCAGAAGGCCCGTCAACTGAAGGCGGCGGGCATCAAGGTGTTCGATTTCAGCCTCGGCGAACCGGACTTCGACACGCCCAAGCACATTTGCGACGCGGCTGAGAAGGCCGCCCTCGGCGGCCAGACGCACTACACGCCCACGGCCGGCACCGTGGAGGTGAAGGCCGCGATTGCAAAATGGTACAAGTCGTTTCACGGGCTGGAGTGCGGGCCGGAGAACGTGATCGTCTCCAACGGCGCGAAGCACTCGCTGCACAACGCGCTGGCCGCGACCGTCGGCCCGGGCGACGAGGTCATCATCCCGACGCCGTACTGGGTCAGTTACTCCGACCTGGTGAGCATGACCGGCGCGAGCCCGGTGCTGGTGAACGCAACTCCGGCGAGCGGGTTCAAGATGACGCCGGCCCAGCTGCGTGCCGCGATCACCCCGCGCACGCGCCTGCTGATGCTGAACTCCCCGTGCAATCCGACCGGGACGGTGTACTCCCGCGCCGAACTCGAGGCGCTGGTGGACGCGATGTCGAGCACCGGCGCCGCAATTCTCAGCGACGAGATCTACGAGCAACTGACCTACGGCACCGCGAAGCCGACCTGCGTGGCGACCCTGCGTCCGTGGCTCAAGGACCGCACGATCACCGTGAGCGGCGCGAGCAAGAGCTACGCCATGACCGGGTGGCGCATGGGCTGGGCCGTCGCCCCGGCCCCGGTGGTGAAGGCGATGGACACGATCCAGAGCCAGGAAACAAGTTGCCCGTCGAGCGTGTCGCAGGCGGCGCTGGTCGCGGCCCTCGCGGGGCCGCAGGAGTGTGTGAGCGAGATGCGAATGGAGTTCGCCGCGCGGCGCGAACTCACGCTGGGGCTGCTGAACGCGATCCCCGGTGTGACGTTGCCGGTCCCCGAGGGCGCGTTCTACGCGTTCTTCGACGTGTCCGCACACTTCGGCAAGACGTTCGGCCCCGCCGCCGTGAGCGACTCGCTCACGTTCTGCAATGCCCTACTGGAGCAGGCGCACGTGAACCTGGTGCCGGGTGTGGCGTTCGGCGCGGAGGGGTTCGTGCGGATGTCGTTAGCCACCAGCCGCGCGACCATCGAGGCCGGTCTCGCGAAGCTCAAGGAGTGGCTCGCCACGGGCAAGTAGGCGCCCGGCCGGTGTCAGCCGGCCGGTGTCAGCGGCGCGGACGTTTAACCCTCTGAGATCGCGCCCCTCGCGCGACGGTCCCGCCGGCCGGCTGACACCGGCCGGGCGCCCGGAGTGTGTCATGTCGATTCTGTACCTGACCGAAGCGGACGTGGCGCGCGTCGTGACGATGGACATGGCGCTCGACGCCGTGTCCGCCGCGTTCCGCAAGCTGGCACTCGATGAGGCCGTGAACAACCCGCGGCAGCGGTGCCAGACCGATCACGTGATGCTCCACGTGCTGCCGGCCGCGGCCAAGACGCTCGGCGCGATGGGGTTCAAGGCGTACACCGTGCCCAAGGTCGGCGCGGCCAGCTTCCAGGTCACGCTGTTCGACCCGAAGCAGGGGGGCGTCAGCGCGCTGCTCGAAGCCGACCTGCTCGGTCAGTTTCGCACCGGGGCCGCCAGCGGCGTCGCCACCAAGAAGCTCGCCCGCGCCGACGCCAGCACCGTGGGGCTGTTCGGCACTGGCAAGCAGGCCCGCACGCAACTGCTCGCGGT
>JBJSXS010000076.1:0-6733 GCA_046086545.1 Gemmata sp. | reverse complement strand
GTTCAGCCCGGCGAACACCAGCGCCAGCAGCGCGCCGAGGACGAGGCGCATCTGGTTGAACCCGGCGAGCGCGTCCGGCGCGAGCGCGAGCGTCCCGAGCAGCGCGCACGCGGTGACGGCGAAGAACAACCCCAGCACCAGCCGCATGTGCCGCACCGCCATCGTCGCGCCCTCCGTCGGTCCCCAGACATCATAGCCGAAACCACGCGGTTGCGAACGGGGGCCGCAGCGGGCAGAATGCAAGCACTTCTCCACCAACAAGGAACGCTGCCAATGCCCAAGTATCGCGTCGCGGTGATCGGCCGAACCGGGAAGGGCGCCTACGGGCACGCCCTCGACACCGTCTGGCTCAAGTGCGACAGGGCCGAGGTTGTTGCCGTGGCGGACGAGGGCGAGGCCGGGCGCGCCGCCGCGGCCAAGCGGCTCGGCGCGAAGACCGCCTACGCCGACTACCGGCAGATGCTGGAGAAGGAGAAGCCGCAGATCGTGAGCGTCGCGGACCGCTGGCCGGACTGCCACCGCGACATGGTGATCGCGTGCGCCGAACGCGGCGCAAGTGTCTTCCTGGAGAAGCCGGTCGGCCAGACGCTCCAGCAGGCGGATGAAATGGTGGCCGCGTGCGAGAAGCACCACGTGAAGTGCGCGGTCGCGCACCAGACCGCGTACAGCCCGCGGGTGCGGGTCGTGAAGGAGCTCATCAAGGACGGGAAGATCGGCGACGTGCTGGAGCTTCGCGGGCACGGCAAGGAGGACCGGCGCGGCGGCGGCGAAGACCTGATGGTGCTAGGCACCCACACGTTCGACCTCATGCGGCACATCGCCGGCGATGCGAAGTGGTGCTTCGCGCGCATTCAGAAAGACGGGCGCAGGGCGGTCGCGGGGGACGTCAAACAGGGCGGCGAGCAGATCGGGCCCATCGTCGGGGACCACATCACGGCGACCTACGGGTTCGGCGGTCTCGCGGTGGGACAGTACGTGACGCACGTCGCGAAGGACGGCGCGAGCACCCGCTACTGGCTTGAAATCCGCGGGACGAAGGGGACGATTCACCTCGGGTTCGGGATCCTGCCGGTCGCGCTCCTGGGCGAAGACCCGAGCGGCATGTTCGGTGCCAAGAAGGCGCAATGGCAGGAGATCACGTCGAACGGGCTGGGCAAGGCCGAGACGCTCACGACGAAGGAACTCGACAACGGGAACATCCTGATCGTGAACGACCTGATCGAAGCGATCGAGAAGGACCGGGCGCCGCTCGACAGCCTGTCCGACGGCCGCGCGGCGCTGGAGATGATCATGGCGGTGTACGAGTCGCACCGGCTGGATAAGCCGGTGGACCTGCCGCTGAAGAACCGTCGGCACCCGCTGGCGGCGATGTAAGGCAGGCTGGCGGGCCGTTCTACTTCTTCGCCGGCGGCACCTGATCTCGTGGGTCGCGTTGGCCGCGGTCTGCTGGTGACCGAGGGCGTACTCGGGAAACTCGCTCGTTCCCGGCGGGGCACGGGGGCGGCCTTGCCGTCGAAGCCGGGCACGCGCACGGACCGCTTTCTTGGGGGGGGGCAGCCCGCGGTCGCTTCTGGCGGTGCCGAATTACTGGCAGTTTGCCCCGCCGCTCGCGGCGGGGGTCGAAGAGGGCGGTCCCCTTCGGGGTCGGCTTGCGGTCGGTGCCGGCGCCGGACACGTGTCACGTCCGTCAGCTGAACCGTGACCGGGGCGACGAGCCGAAAGCCGGTTATTGAGGAGCGGAGCGCGCGATGAACTGGAGCACGTTCTGGAAGGTCGTCGGGGACGCGTACCGACTGGACCCGTTCGAACACTTCGAGGCGCTCAAGGACCGGCTTTCTGAGTTGAAGTGGTTCGAGGTCGTCGAGTTTCAGGCCCGGTTCGACGAGGCCGTCGCGCGGGCCAACGCCCTCGACCTGTGGGGCGCCGCTGCGCTCATCAACGGCGGCTGCTCGGACGACGGGTTCCGCGACTTCCGCGTTTGGCTGGTGGGCCGCGGGCGCCGCGCCTACGAGGCCGCGCTGGCGGACCCCGACACGCTGGCCGACATCCTCAACGGTGACCCGGTGGACGGGTTCGGCCTCGACTCCGCGGCGCTGCGGGTCTACGAGGCGAAGACGGGGATGAGCGACTTCTATTCGCGCCTGGACCGCCCGGAGGGGGGCGCCCCGCCGCCCCCGCCCGGAGCCACCGACTGGGACCTTGAAGACCAGGAGAAGATGAAGGAGCGGTTCCCGCGCCTCTCCCACCTGTACCTGACCCCGCCGGACGAGGGCGACGGGATCGTGTAGCGATGCGTGATGCCCGAGTCGCGCTGGGCGTCGGCGCGGCGGCGAAGCAGGGGTCGCCCATTGCGACCAAGTTCGCGCTGCTGTCCATGGTGCTGGCCGGGAGCGTACTGGCCGCCGCGGGGCTGCGAAACATCGAGCTGGTGACCCTTGGCGCGGTGGCGCTTGAGGGCGCCAGCCGCCGCGCGCGCCTGGTTCGGGCGAACTCTGCACCGGGTTCGGCGAGCCCGCGCCCGGCGGCGCGCGTTGATCGGCGGGAGCGGGGGCAGGCGGCGCACGCGGCGGTGCGATTGCGACTGAACCGACCGCGGATCGGTGCTACGATAGCGGTGTTGTGCTGACCCAGCCGAGCCGCACCATGCCTTCATCCCCGGACCTGACCACCCTTCGCCCTCCGGACGCAACCGTCGTCGCGCCCCCGGTTCCTGCCGTGCGCGAAAGTTCGGCCGCCGCCGAAACGCTCGTGCGCCCGACCGGGGCCGGGCCGCAGACCGGCGTCACGCTGCCGCGGCCCACCTCGACCGGCTCGACCGGGTTCGCCGAGGAGACGCGCCGACTGCTGCGCAAGCGGCTGCTGGTCACGCACTGCGCGATCGGCTTCGTAATGGCCGTTATCACGCTGCTGTACCTGACCGGGGTGGCGCCGATGGCCTCGAAAGCGGGGCTGGGCCGATGGCTCATCGGACTGCCGCTGCTGCTGCTCGGGCAGAGCGTCGCCGGCCTGGTGTTCCTCCTGCGCCACCCCGAGGTCCCGCTCGACGCGCTGCGCACCGTGGAGGTGAGCCAGTTCGGGATGATCGCACTGTTCGGCGGCTTCAGCCGGTTCGAGGTGCTGCACGCCGAGCCGGCGCGACCGGACGACCCGGAGTTCACCGAGCTGCTGTACCGGTTCGACGCCTCGATCACCAACTACCCGATCGTGCTGGCCGTGATCCTGTACGGCGTGCTGATCCCCAACACGCGGCGCCGCAGCCTGATGGGGGCCGGGTTGCTGGTGCTGGTGCCGGTGGTGGCGACGGCGCTGGCGGCGGCCACCAACCCGGCGGTGCGGCCCGCGCTGCGGCTGATCCTGCCCGCCACCTCGCTGCCGCTGTTCATGGCCGGCGTCATCGCGGTGTTCAGCGCCACGCGCTCGATCGCGCTCCAGCGCCAGGCCTACGACGCGATCCGCGAGGCACAGCAGCTCGGGTCGTACGTGCTGCGGAAGAAGCTCGGGGAGGGCGGGATGGGGGAGGTGTGGCTGGCCGAGCACCGGCTCCTGAAGCGCCCGTGCGCGATGAAGTTCGTGCGCGCCGAGCTGGCGAGCGAGGCGGCCACCGCCGCCCGGTTCGAGCGCGAGGTGCGGGCCGTGACGCTGCTCACGCACTACAACACGGTGCGCATCTACGACTACGGGCGCAACGACGACGGCGCGTTCTACTACGTCATGGAGTACCTCGAAGGCCCCACCCTCGACCGGCTGGTGAAGGAGCGCGGCCCGCTGGAGCCGGCGCACGCCGTCCACCTGATGCGGCAGTTGTGCGGGGCGCTCGCGGAAGCGCACACGGTCGGCATGGTGCACCGCGACCTGAAGCCGTCGAACATCCTCGTCGCGCACCTCGGCGGGCAGCGCGACGTGGCGAAGCTGCTGGACTTCGGCCTGGTGCAGGACCACGGCTCCGAAGCCGACGTGAAGATCACCCGGGCCGGCACGGTGCTGGGCACGCCCGCGTACATGTGCCCGGAACAGGCCGCGGGCGAGCAGGTGGACCCGCGCGGGGACCTGTACTCGCTGGGCGCGGTGCTTTTCTTCGCGCTGGCCGGGCGCCCCCCGTTCGAGGGCGCCACGGTCGGCAAGCTCATCAGCGCGCACCTGACGCAGCCGGCCCCGGACCTGCTCGCGGTGCGGGGCGGCCTGCCGGCCGACCTCGCCGCGGTGGTCGCCCGGTGCTTGCTGAAAGACCCGGGACAGCGGTTCCAGAGTGCGGCCGAACTGGAAGCGGCGCTCGCGGGCTGCGCCTGTAGCACGGAGTGGAACGCGGCCCGGGCGGCGCGGTGGTGGGCGCCGCCCGGGGCCACCCCCTCACCGGACGCGCCGGACGCGCAGGCCCGCACGATGATCCGCTCATGCCGTACTTCCTGGCCCTGGAAACCTCGTGCGACGAGACGGCCGCGGCGGTGTTCACCGACGACCTGCGGGTGCTGTCGAGCGTGGTCGCGTCGCAGAACGACCTGCACGCGCGGTTCGGCGGGGTCGTGCCCGAGATCGCGTCCCGCGCGCACCTCCGGAACCTGTTGCCGGTCGTGGACGAAGCCCTTTCGCGCGCGAACGTGTCGCTCAGGGACATCGGCTGCGTGGCGGTCCACAACACCCCCGGGCTGGTCGGGGCGCTCCTGGTCGGGGTGAGCGCGGCGAAGGCGCTCGCGCTCGGGCTGGGCGTCCCGCTGGCCGCGGTGAACCACGTCGCGAGCCACGTGTTCGCGTGCCGGCTGGCCGCCGGGCGCGACATCTTCCACTGCGTGGGGCTGGTGGTGAGCGGCGGGCACACGGCACTGTTCAGGTGCGACACCGCGCTGGCGCTGGAACCGCTCGGCGGCACCCGCGACGACGCCGCGGGCGAGGCGTTCGACAAGGTGGCCGCCCTGCTCGGGCTGGGCTTCCCCGGCGGCCCGGCGGTCGAGCGCGAGGCGGCGGGCGGCAACCCCAAGGCGCACCACTTTCCCCGCGCGTTCATCGACGACGGGCGCCTGGAGTTCAGCTTCAGCGGGCTGAAAACGGCGGTGATGTACGCGTGCCACGGGCAGGACGTGAAGCGCGCGACGCCGCCCGGCCCCGGCCCGAAGCGCGCGGACCTGGCGGCGAGCTTTCAGGCCGCGGTCGTGGACGTGCTCACGACGAAGTGCAAGCAGGCCCTGCGCAAAACCGGCCTGAAGCGGCTCGCCGTCGGAGGGGGCGTGAGCGCGAACGAGCCCCTCCGCGCTGCACTCGAAGCCATGTGTGCGAAGGAGGGCGCGGACCTGTTCATTCCGCCGCTGGCGCTGTGCACCGACAACGCCGCGATGGCCGCGCTGGCGGTCGAGAAGTGGAAGCTGGGGCAGTTCGCGCCGCCGGACCTCGACGCCGAGCCGAACTGGCTGTGACAGGGGGGCGACCGGTGGGCGGGCCGCGCGGCGGGACACAGGTCGGCCGACAGGATCGCGACTAATCTCTGACGGCCGACCTGTGTCGCCCCGCGTGACCGGCCCGCGGCCCGTTTTGCCGTTACGCTTTCTTCTCTTCGGCCGCGGCCGCCTTGGGGGCGGCCTTCTTCGCCTTGCGCTTGGCCGCGCGCTCGACCTTCAGCTTGGCCTGGCGCTCCAGCTCGGCCTTCTGCAGTTTCGCCACTTCGGCGTTCACCTTGAGGCGGTCCTCTTTGGGCAAATACACGCCCGGCCCGAGCCGCTGCTCGTACTTCTTGCGGCGCTTCTCGGTCTTCTTCCGCTTCACGGTCGCGGGGTTACCCATGTTCGACTCCTGCTGCGTGTGTATTTGAGCGTAGGCCTTTAAGATAGTGGCCGGGGCACGAACGTCGAGTGCGAGCCGCAATCATGGACCTGGAAGCGTTCCGCGAACTGCTGACCGACGCCGGCCAGCGCGCCCTCGAGCAGGCGGTGTCGGCGCGGCCCACGGAGGGCGACGCGCTCGGGGTCCTGCAGGCGCTGCGCAAGTTCCATTCCCCCGCGCTGGCGGCCGCGGCGCTCGAAACCGCGCTGCTGCGGCAGAAGGCCCGCGACAAGTTCCCGGACGCGGCGGCGATGTACTTCACGCGCGAGGGGCTGGAGCAGTCCACGAGCGCGGCCGTCGCGAGCCACCGCGCGAAGCGGTTCGCCCCCTACGGCCGCGTCGCGGACCTGTGCTGCGGCACCGGGGCCGACGCGCTCGCGCTCGCGCGCGCCGGTCTGACCGTGGACGCCGTCGATCTGGACCCCCTGAAAGTCGCGATGACTGCGGCGAACGCGGCCGCGCTCGGCCTCGCGGATCGGGTGAACCCCGTGGCGGGCGACGCGCGGCTTGTGCCGTTGCCCGGTGCGCGGGCCGCGTTCGCCGACCCGAACCGCCGCGCCGCCGGCCGCAGGTACCTCGCCCCGGAGGACTACGCGCCTGCCCTGAGCGCGCTTCGGGCCCGCTTCGGCCCCGACTTCCCCCTCGGGGTGAAGATCGCGCCGGGCGTGGCGAGGACCGACATCCCGAGCGGCGCGGAAGCCGAGTTCGTGTCCCTTCGCGGCGAACTGAAGGAGTGCGTGCTGTGGTTCGGGCCGCTCCGCGGGGCCGCGCGCCGGGCCACGCTGCTCCCGTCGGGCGCCGCCATTTCCGGCGACTGCTCGGCTGGCGCCGGGCCGCTCGCGGGGCGCGTGGGGGCGGTGGTGTACGACCCCGACCCCGCCGTCACGCGCGCCGGACTGGTCGGCGCGCTCGCGGCGCGCCTCGG
>JBJSXS010000075.1:0-5448 GCA_046086545.1 Gemmata sp. | reverse complement strand
CACGATTGTGACGCACGCGCCGATGATGGCGGCCCCGGCCGCCGCACCGGCTCCGGCCGCCAGCGCGCCTGTGGCTCCCGCCGCCGCACCGGCCGCGGCCGAGAGCCTGCCGGTGATCAAGTCGCCGATGGTCGGCACGTTCTACAGCAAACCGGACCCGAAGAAGCCCGACTTCGTGTCGGTCGGCAGCAAGGTCGCGCCGGCGACCACCGTCTGTACCATCGAGGCGATGAAGACGTACAACCCGGTCGCGGCCGAGTGCAGTGGCACCGTCGAGGAGGTGTGCGTCAAGAGCGGCGACTTCGTCGAGTACGGCACCGTCCTGTTCCGGATCAGCCCCTCCTAAAAGTTCCAGGTTCCGGGTTCGAAGACGAAAACCCGAGCGCTGCTCGGTGTCTTCGACTTGGAACCCGGGGCCCGGAACCTGGAACTTTGGAACCTGGAACTCGAAGAGATGTTTAACCGCATTCTGGTTGCCAACCGCGGGGAGATCGCGCTGCGGGTGATCCGCGCGTGCCACGACCTCGGCATCGAGGCGGTCGCGGTGTACTCCGAGGCCGACCGGGGGGCGCCGTGGCTGACCGTCGCGGACCAGGCCGTGTGCATCGGCCCGGCCGTGTCCGCGGAGAGCTACCTCAAAATCCCGCGCATCATCGCCGCCGCCGAGAAGACCGGGGCGCAGGCGATCCACCCCGGGTACGGGTTCCTGTCCGAAAACAGCAAGTTCGCGGAGCAGTGCCGCGCGTCCGGCATCGAGTTCATCGGCCCGCCGGTCGGGGCGATGGACGCGCTGGGCAACAAGGACAAGTCGAAGACGGTCGCGAAGGCCGCGAAGGTGCCCACCGTGCCCGGCAGCGACGGGCTCATCACGTCCGTCGAGCAGGCGAAGAAGTTCGCGGCCGACGTGGAGTACCCGGTGCTGGTGAAGGCGTCGGCCGGCGGCGGCGGGCGCGGGATGCGGGTCGTCCACACGCCCGACAAGCTCGAGGACGCGCTCAACGACGCGCGCCGCGAGGCCGAGGCCGCCTTCAAGGACGGCAGCGTGTTCCTGGAGAAGTACCTGGACCGCCCGCGGCACGTCGAGGTGCAACTGATCGGCGACCAGCACAAGAACGTGATCCACCTGTTCGAGCGCGACTGCTCGCTCCAGCGCCGGCACCAGAAGCTGGTCGAGGAGTCGCCGTCGCCCAACCTGCCGGACAAGGTGCGCCAGGAGATGTGCGCCGCGGCCGTGCGGCTGGCGAAGGAGGCCGGGTACTACAACGCCGGCACCTGCGAGTTCCTGGTCGACCAGAAGAACAAGTTCTACTTCATCGAGGTGAACGCCCGCGTGCAGGTCGAGCACCCGGTCACGGAGCTGGTGACGGGGGTGGACATCATCCGCGAGCAGATCCGCGTCGCCGCGGGGGAGAAGCTGCGCCACACGCAGAAGGACGTACAGCAGAAGGGCTGCGCGATCGAGGTGCGGATCAACGCCGAAGACCCGGCGAACGACTTTCGGCCGAGCCCCGGCGTGGTCAAGACGTGGCGCCCGCCCGGCGGCCCCGGGGTGCGCCTCGACTCGCACGTGTGCGCCGGCTACCGCGTGCCGTCGAACTACGACAGCATGGTCGCCAAGCTGCTCGTTCATCAGCCGACGCGCGCGGAAGCGTTCGCGGTGATGCGCCGCTGCCTCCGCGAGTTCGCGGTGGAGGGCGTCCACACCACCATCCCGATCCTGAAGACGATCTTCGACAACGAGGCGTTCATCAAGGGCGAGGTGGACACCACCTACATCGAGCGCGAGCTGATGAAGCCGAAGCAGAGTTAGGCCCGGGGCCCCAACCCGCAGGGGAGCGTCGCCCGAATGGAAGAAGTCCTCGCCCTCGTCATCCAACTCCTGCTCGAAGTCGGGCTGCAACTGTTCGGCAGCCTCGGGTTCGACCTCGCCACCGAGTCGCGCCGGGCGCGGCGCGGGCCGGGTGACGCAGACGGCGACGGCTGCGGGTGGCTGGTCGCGTTCGCCACGTTCGGCGGGATCTGCGGCGGCTGCAGCCTCGTCCTCGCGCCGAAACTGCTCCTGCCCAACTTGGGGCTGCGGCTCACGAACCTGTTCGCGGCGCCGCTGATCGCGGGCGGGCTGTCGTACCTCGTCGCCCGGTACGTCTGGAGCGCGCGCGGGGCCAGCCCGCGGCACCACTTCTGGCGCGGGGTCTGTTTCGCGTTCCTCTTCGGGCTGGTACGGTTCGCCTACGCCCACCGGTGACGGGCCGGCCGGACGCGCGGCCCGCCCCGCCTCAACACTCGCTGACAGGCTTGTCCGCGCGCGCGACGCTCGGCACCCCGTGTGCCCTCACGTTCGGCGCGCGACTCGGGTGCGGGCCGCCCGCCGGGGGCCCGCGCGTTCACATCCGGGGTCACGTCACGAAGAGGGCAACAGGCGCCGCGGGCGTCGGCGCGCGAGCCGCGCCGGCCCCCGGTCCTACGTCACTCCGCGGTCGCGAGCGCCAGCGCGAGCCGGCACCCGGCCTCGAACTCGACCAGGTCGACGTACTCCTTCACGGTGTGGATCTCGTTCTGCCCGGCGCCGAAGGTGACCGTCGGGACGCCGTGCTTCACCATCCAGTTCGCGTCCAGCCCGCCGTTCGTAACCCGCAGGTTCGGCTCGCGCCCGATGGACCGCACCGCGGTCTCCGCGAGCTTGATGACCGGCGAGTCGGCCTTCAGGCGGAACGGCACGTAGTCCAGGCGCGACGTAAACTTCACCTTCGCCGAGCGCCCCTCGTGGTCCTTCACCTTCGCGGCCGCGTTGGTGAACGCGGCCTTGAACGCGGCCGTGATCTCGCGCACGAACTTGGCGTCGTGGCTCCGGCTCTCGCCCTTCACGTGAACGAAGTCGGTGACGACGTTGGTCGCGTCGCCGGCGCTCCTGCCGTCGGCGGTGCCCACGAGGCCGACGTTGCTGGTCCCCTCGCGGCCGTCCTTCACCACCTTGCCGAACCACCCGCCTGCGTGGACCTCGGCCAGCGCCAGCGCGAGTACCATCGTTGCGGAGATGCCCTTCTCGGGCGCGACCCCGGCGTGCGCGGCCTTCCCGCGAATGTCTACCGCCCAGCGGTCCGCGCCGATGGCCCCGATGATGACGTCCGCGGCCAGCCGCCCGTCGAAGTTGAACCCGACGACCGGGCCGCCCAGGTCCGCGGGGTTCAGGTGCTTGGCGCCGAACAGCCCGCTCTCCTCGCGCACGGTGAACAGCAGCGTGATCGGGGGGTGCGGCAGGGTCTGCTTGATCAGTTCCGCCGCGAGCGTGACGAGCACCGCGCAGCCCGAGCGGTTGTCGCCGCCGAGCGCGGTGGCGCCTTCGAGTTCGTTCACGACGCGCAGGCCGCTCACCTTGGGCCTCGCGCCCGCGCACAGCGGCACCGTGTCCATGTGCGTCATGAACAGGATCGGCTTCGCGCCCTTCTTCCCGGTCCCGGGCAACTTCACGATGAGGTTGCCGATGGGGGTCGGTTCGGGGATGCGCGTGTGCGCGTCGTCGAAGGTGATGGCCTTCGCCGGCACGCCCACCTCCCTGAGCGCGGCGGCCAGCTCGTCGCCGATGGGCTTCTCGCGGCCGGTGACGGCGTTGACCGACAGGAACCGGAGCAACCGCCGGACCGCGGCGTCGGTGTCGAACGTGATCGCGGGCGCGGCGGCGGGCATGGCGACGGCTCGGGAGGAGTGGTGAGGAGAGTATAGCGGCTTTCCCGTCGGACAGGCCCGCAGCCTGCCCTACACCACCTCGCGCAGCACGGTCATCGTGTCGCGGAACTTGAGGTCCCCGATCAGGCACGGGTGCTTGTACTGCTCCGGCGAGCCGCCGGTCCGCGCCAGGCGCTCGCGGTCCCACTCCGCCCACCGGCCCGCGGGGATGACCGCCGCCCGCAGCGCGCCGAGCCGCGCGCCCTCGCGCTTCGCCGCGTACTCGACGTTCTCGACCCCGAGCTGCGTGTCGAACTCGGTCAGGAACCGCTTGAGGCGCGGCTCGTCCGCGGCGTCGGGCTCTTCGAGGTAGATCGCGTAGTAGGGCTGCTTGTCGTCCCACACGGGACCGACGCTGTACGCGGTGACGGGCTGCGGCACGCGGCGGGCCACGGCGTCCATCGCCTTCGTGACGTGGTACTCGCTCAGCTTCTCGCCGGTCAGGTTCGCGAACCGGTGACCCTTGCCCAAGAACTCCACCAGCGGCGTGCGCCCGTAGAACCCGGTCACGCGCACGAGGTCCGAGATGTGGTAGCGGTACAGCCCGTACGCCGTGGTCGGCAGGATGAAGTAGCTCTTGCCCTCGCTCAGCTCGTGCGCGCCCAGGACGGTGGGCCTGGGCGAGTCGATTTCGCCCTCGGGCACGAACTCGAAGTAGTGCGACCAGATGTCGAGCACGCCGCTCGCGGTGCCGCCCTGCAGCGGGATCGTAAACCGCCCCTCGCTCGCGAGCAGCCCGAGGTCGTGAACCGGCGGCTCGCCGTAGTACTCGGGCAACTGGCGCAGGTACGGCCCCATGCTGCCGCCGGTCCACGTGTTGATGACGGTCCCCTCGGTGGGCCACACGTCCTTCGGGTACAGCCGGCCGAGCTTCGATGCGAGCGCGCCGAGTTCCGCGGCGCGCTTCGCATCCTTCTTCGCCAGCGGGGTCAGGTACGCGCGCACCTCCGGTGTGAGGTCGAGGTCCGCGCGGAGGGTGCCGTCGCGCAGGTCGCGCAGGAGGTGGTCCCTCTCGGCGTCGAGCGCGCGCGCGAGTTGCACCAGCGTACTCGGATTCGCGGCCATCAGTTGCGACACGTTGCGCCCGATGGAGAACCGCAATGCGACATAATAGCGGGACTTCGCGTCCTTGATTTTGCCCGTGACGTAGGGCACCGCGTACATGCGGCGGATGAGCCGGCGCTGCACCATCGCGGTGTAGCCCGACAGGTTGCCGCACGGGATGCCCGCGGGCGTGCGGAACTCCTCCGGGTCGCCGCCGAGTTGCACGATGGGGCGCATCGCGATCCGCCGCCCGCGGTTGTCGCGGTACATCTTCACGCCCCACATGTTCCAGCCGCGTCGGTACGCGGCGAGGTAAGCGTCGGTAACGGGAATCAGCTTGCGCGACGCGGTCGTCCCGCTGGTGAGCGCGAACAGCAGCACCCGCGGGTCGCTCAGCAGCGCGCGCGTGTCGCCGTTCTGAACCTTTTCGATGTAGGGGCTGACGTACTCGTAGGGCGCCACCGGGACGCTGCTGCGGTACTCCGCGACCGACGCGACCGACGCGAACTTGTGGTCGCGCCCGAACTGCGTGTCGGCCTGCTTGCGGAGGATGCCGAAGAGCAGGGCGGTCTGCACCGCCTCGGGGGTCTGACACGCGACCTCGAACTGCCGCAACTGCCGGCGCACCGGGTACGTGAGGAGCCGGCCCAGGCGAACGAGGAGGAATCGCTTCAATGACAT
>JBJSXS010000074.1:0-13216 GCA_046086545.1 Gemmata sp. | reverse complement strand
CTCGACGCTCTCCGCGTTGGCCGACGCGATGGACACGGTGCCGTCGTCCTCGATGTCGATCTTCGCGCCCGTCTCCTCCTGAATGGCCCGGATCATCTTCCCGCCGGGGCCGATCAGCTTGCCGATCAGCTCGGGGTTGATCTTCAGTTGGATCAGCCGCGGCGCGTAGGCGCTGATGTCCTTGCGCGGGGCCGGCAGCGCGCCCAGCATCGTCTTGAGGATGTGCAGCCGCGCTTCCTTGGCCTGCTCCAGCGCCCCGCGAACGATGGCCTCGTTGATGCCGTCCACCTTGATGTCGAGCTGGATGCCGGTGACGCCTTTCTGGGTGCCGGCCACCTTGAAGTCCATGTCGCCGTAGTGATCCTCGTCGCCCTGAATGTCGGTCAGCAGCGTGAAGTTCTCCTTCTCCATCACGAGGCCGACGGAGATGCCGGCGACCGGGCGCTTGATCGGCACGCCCGCGTCCATCAGGGCGAGGGTGCCGCCGCACACGCTCGCCATACTGGACGAGCCGTTCGAATCCAGAATCTCGGATACGAGGCGGATCGTGTACGGGAACCGCGTCGGGGGGGGGATGACGGCCTTCAGCGAGCGCTCGGCGAGCATCCCGTGACCGATTTCGCGCCGGCCCGGGGCGCGGATCGGCTTGCACTCACCGACCGAGTACGGCGGGAAGTTGTAGTCCAGGAAGAACTTCTTGCTGTACTCGTCCTGGAGGCCGTCCACCTTCTGCTCGTCCGCGACGGTCCCGAGAGTGGCGACCACGAGGGCCTGCGTCTCGCCCCGCTGGAACAGCGCGGTGCCGTGCGTCCGCGGCAGCACTGCGACCTCGGATGAGATGTTTCGCAGTTCCTTCGGCGCGCGGCCGTCGATGCGGGTGCCGCCGAGCGTGATCTCGCGGAAGATGCGCTCGCGCAGCACGCCCAGCGCGCCGGACACCTGCGCCCCGGTGTACTGCGGGTTCGCTTCGCCGTCCGGGACGTAGACCTTCTTGATCTGGTCCTTGAACTCGTCCAGCGCCGCGTTGCGCGCCTTCTTGCCCTTGGTCAGGTACTTATCGCGGTAGGCCGCGCCGTACTTCGCGTACAGTTCGTCGGCCAGCGGGTTCTCGGGCGTCGCGGGGGGAAGTTCCTTGGGCCCCAGCCCGGCCTCGGTGCGCAGCCGCTCGATGGCGTCGATGAGCGTGGCGCACTCCTGGTGGGCTCGCATGATCGCGTCGCCCATCTCGTTTTCGGGCATCTCGCGTGCGAACCCTTCGATCATGCACACCGCGTCGCGGGTGGCGGCGACGATCAGGTCGAGGTCGCTCTCCTCCATCTGGGAGAAGGTCGGCAGCACGATGAGCTGGCCGTTGACGCGCCCGAGGCGCAGCCCGCCGTAGGGCTTCAAGAACGGGATGTGCGAGACGTGCAGCGCGGCACTCGTGCCGATGAGCGCGAGCATGTCGCTGTCGTTCTCGCGGTCCGACGAGATGACGGTGCAGTGGATCTGCACCTCGTTGAAGTAGTTCGTCGGGAACAGCGGGCGGGACGGGCGGTCGATCAGGCGGGAGGTGAGCGTTTCCTTGGTGCTGGGCCGCGTTTCGCGCTTGATGAACCCGCCGGGGTACTTGCCCGCGGCGTAGGTCCGTTCGCGATACTCGACTTGCAGGGGGAAGAAGTCGCGCCCGGGGATGGGCGTCCCCTCGACGGCGGCGCAGAGGACCGCGGTCTCGCCGTAGGTGACGAGGACGGCGCCGTGCGCCTGCTTCGCGAGCTTCCCGGTTTCGAGCGTGAGAGTCCGACCGCCGAACTGACATTCGACGCGAGCGGGATTGACCGGCACGGATTTGACCCTTTCCGTTGTGCCGGCAGGAGTACGCGGGGAGTCGCAAGTATTCGAGCGGCAAGTCCGAACGCGCGGAGCCGTTCGCGGCCCGGTCGACTTGGAACTTGTGACTCGAAGACTTGGGACAGACGCGGAGCGTCTACTTGCGGAGGCCGAGCTTGCCGATGACCGCGAGGTAGCGGTCCCGGTCCGTCTGGCGGAGGTACTTGAGCAGGTCGGCGCGTTGGCTGACCAGCTTCAGCAACCCGCGACGGCTGGAGAAGTCCTTCTTGTGCGCCCGCATGTGTTCGGTGAGGTAGTTGATCCGCTTGGTGAGAAGCGCGATCTGCACCTCGGGCGACCCGGTGTCCGTGTCGCCGCGCCGGAACTGGCTGATGAGCCCGGACTTCTCTTCCTTCGTGATCGACATCCCCACTCTCCGCTGACTCCGCCGCGTCGCACTCCTGCCGAACAGTTACGAAACGACGTTAGTTACACACACTTTCTGGATCTATGCAATGTACCGCCGCCCGACCAGATGACAAGGGCGGAAAAACCGGCCGAGCGGCCCTCGGTGCCGCCTCCACCGCTCAACCCGGCTCCGAGCGGTGAACGACTGGTTCGGCCTGTGCTGGAACTCGCGCCGGGCTACCGAATAACAGCCCTACGACGCAAGACACCAAGCCGAGAGACCCCCAGGCGACGAACGCAAGAACCCAGCAAGCGAACATGAACGGCAAGAACAGGGCGTGCTGGCCCGCGAGCACGAGCGGAGTGACTGTGCCGAACGCCAAGAGGAAGGCGAGTACGTCGTTGCGCCAGTGACTCGTTTTGAGTTGGTGCTGCCCCTGCTGAACCCCCCATTGCCGCGCCGCGTGCAGGTAACTTCGGCTGACCAGGAAGGCCAGCATACAGAACTGAACCCACAGCCACGACATCTCGACTGCCACGATATCCGCGACACCTGGCTGAAAGATCACGCTGTCGCGGTTCGCCCAAATCCACCACGCCGAGTAGCCGAGCGCCAAGCAACCGGCACCCGCGAGAAGCGTCGCACGGTCCAAGCCACCCTGCACCGCGCGGGAGCGAACCGCCCACCACCCGAAGAGGACGGCGGCTAAAGCCAAAAACAGCGGGGCCGCGAACCGATACCCCAACGCCTGCTCGGGGGGAACCCGCACCTCGTAGGAGGGCGGGGGCATGTTCGCCAGGAGCGATGCCGGCAGTGCTCGCATGACGAATGCTTCAGGCGACTCGATCACGGGCTTCTGCGAGTGGGACCGGTGGGAGTCGAACCCACTTCCAAGGTGTTATGAGCACCCTGCTCGACCGTTGAGCTTCAGTCCCGCGCCGCGTTCCCCTGTGGGTTGCGGCCTCACGGTGCATTCTACTACCCTTTTTGCGTACCTCCTACGTCTCCGCCAAGCTGCATCGGTGCGCGCGAGTTGACGGTCTCGCGCGGGCGGCGCCCCCGTTTCAGTTCGTGTCGCGGTTGCTGTATTCACCCGGGCGGGCCGGTCGGTACACTGCCGGGTAGCCCAGTGCCGTTCACCCGTCGTGCAATGTTCACCTCACCCGAAGGAGCGTCCCATAATGAGCAGCCCCGTTCTTAGGCCGAACCGTCGGTTGTTCCTCGCGTCGGCCGCAGTCGCCGCGACATCTCCCTTTTGGACCGTGCGCGGCGCCTACGCCGAGGAACTGACCCGGACCCCGGCGCAGACCGAAGGCCCGTTTTACCCGAACAAGTTGCCGCTCGACACCGACAACGACCTGCTCGTCATCAACGACGGCATCACGCCCGGCGTCGGCGAGGTCACGCACCTGACCGGGAAGGTGCTCGACGCGAAGGGCAACCCGCTGAAGAACGCGGTGGTGGAAATCTGGCAGTGCGACGCGAACGGCGTGTACCTGCACACCGGCGACAGCGCCGGCAAGAGGGACAAGCAGGACAAGAATTTCCAGGGGTTCGGGCGGTTCGTGACCGGCAGCACCGGCGAGTACTACTTCCGCACCATCAAGCCGGTGCCGTACCCGGGCCGCACCCCGCACATCCACTTCAAGATCAAGCAGGGGCGCAAGGACCTTCTCACGACGCAACTGTACATGAAGGACCACCCGGGCAACGAGAAGGACGGCATCTGGAAGGGCGTGCGCGACGAGAAGCAGCGGAACGCGATCACGGTGCCGTTCGAGAAGGTGAAGAGCTCCCGGGCCGGCGAGCTGGCCGCGAACTTCGTGATCGTGCTCGGCGTCACCCCCGCCGAGTAGCGGTTCGGGTGGCGGCGCTGGGCGCGCGTCGGTATCACACTCCGATATTGATTCCGGCCGGCGGGTCGCCTCGCTGGTCGGTCCCCGGTATCCCGCCGGTGCGGCCGCGCGGACAGGCGGCTCGGCTCCCGAAGGTGTCGCATGTTTGAGCAGCAAACCGCGAGCTTTGGGGCCCGGCGCCCGTTCGCCATGCTGGCGATCATCGGCGGCGGGACCATCCTGCTGATCATCGCGGGCGCCCTGCTGCTGCGGGCGGCAACCCCCACGAGGTACAGCGTGGTGGTGACCGCACCGGACCCCGGCGCGGCCGTCGCCCCGTTCCCGCCCGCCAAGAAGGGCGCGACCCGGCTGTTCGTGACCCGCGGCAGCAACCCGCGCACGTTCGCGTTCAGCGTCCAGCGCGAGGTCGAGCGGCACGCCGCCCGCCGCGGCTCCCCGGGGCGCTTCAGCTGGGAAGACATCGAGGGCGAGTACCGCGTCGCGCTCGAGGCCCCGCGCGGGTTCCGGCTGAGCCCCGCGGAGTTCACTCTGCACAAGCGGTCGGAGGTCGCGGTCACGATCGAGGTCGCGAACGAGGCGCCCGACGGCGAGCACTTCATCACGGTGCGCGGCTCGTCCGCGGCGGGCGCCACGGTTTACCCCGAAACGCAGGTCAGCGTGGTGCTGCAGTGCGGGTGGGGCGCCGGGGCCGCGCCCGCCGCGGCGGGCGTCAGGGAGGTGATCGGGCACATGGGGTCGTGCGCGGACCGTCCCGGCAACACGCTCGCCAGCATCCGGCGCGCGGCCGAGTCCGGCGCGCACGCGGCCGAGGCGGACGTGCGCACCACAAAGGACGGCGCGCTCGTGTGCCTGCACGACGACACCGTGGACCGCACCACCGACGGCAAGGGCAGGGTCGCGGACCTCACGCTCGCGGAGGTCAAGAAACTCGACGCGGGCTCGAAGTTCGACGCGAAGTTCAGGGGCGAGCCGGTGCCCACCTTGCGCGAGGTGCTGGAACTCGCCAAGGGCAAGATCGGCGTGATGCTCGACCTCAAAGAGGACAGCGAGGAGTACGCCAAGAAGATCGCCGCGGAGGTGCGCGCCTTCGGGGAACCGGCGCGGCTCGTCCTCGGCGTGCGGTCCGTCGCGGTCGCGAAACTGTTCCGCGACCTGCTGCCGGAGGCGCGGCAAATCGGGCTCGTGCCGACCGCGGACGACATCGAGCCGTTTGCCAAATCTGGTGTGAAGGTGATCCGCCTGTGGCCCAAGTGGCTCGCCGACGAGGCGCTGGTCCCGAAGGTGCGTGGCCTCGGTTGCGAGCTGCACATCGGAGCCGGCAACGGCACGAAAGCCGAGGTGGCGCCGCTGCTGACACACAAGCCGGAATCGCTGTCGAGCGACGACCCGGCGCAACTGGTGAGGACGCTGGCCGAGCTTCGCGGCCCGAAGAAGTGACGCGAGAGGCAGCGGCGCTCGTGCGCCCCTTCGCCCGGGCGTGCCGTGCCGGAGCCTTGTCGGCGCGCGTCAGGCTCGTCGCTCCGCGACGCGCAGGCGTCGCGTGGGCCGCGCTCAGTCCTTGGGCGTGTTCTTTTTCCACACGCGGAGCAGGTTGGCGAAGTCGTCGCGCCAGATCGGACCGTCCTCCCACGGCACCTCGTTCCACCAGATCAGCGACTGCTTGGTGTACCGCCGGTCCACGATCGGCGCGAGGTCGGCGGCGGTGCGCCCCAGGAGCATCCACTGCGACTCCGTCTTGCCGTCGTCGCGCTCGGGGTCCAGCGGCACGTCGTGGCAGTACCGCACGTTCAGCGGCGGGTCGTGTGCGTCGGCCAGCCGGCGGATCAGCGGCGGCAGGTCCAGGTGGCTGTTCGACACGTGCAGCGCGATGACGCCGCCGGGCGCGAGCTTCGAGACGTACAGGCCGATGGCCTCGCGGGTGAGCAGGTGAACGGGGATCGCGTCGGAGCAGAACCCGTCGAGGATGATGACGTCGTATGTGCCGTCCGGGACCCGCGCGAGGTGGCGGCGGGCGTCGCCCAGAACCACCTCGCACGCCCCCGGGCACTCGGCCAGGAACCGGAAGTACGACGTGTCGCGCGCGATCCGCACCACCGCCGGGTCGATCTCGTAGAAGGTCCACTCCTGCCCGCGCTTCGCGTAGGAGGCCACCGCGCCGGTGCCCAGACCCACCACCGCGACCCTCTTGACCCGCGGCGGCGGCAGCGAGTCGAACAACTGCCCGACCGGGCCGGTGCGGGAGTAGTAGGTCATCGGGCGCGGCGGGCCGGGCTCGTCCGTCCGCTGCTGGCCGTGCATCGTGTTGCCGTGAAAGAGCTTGTGGAACGAGCCGTCGCGGGTGACCCGGATCACGCCGAAGAAGTTGCGGTCCTTGTACAGCGTTTCGCCGTAGTATCCGGTGTCGAGCGCGCCAGCCAGCAGGATGGCCGCCAGTGCCAGCGCGTACCGGGCCGGCTTGCGGACCAGCGCGAACGCGGCGGCCCCGGGGATGCCGAACATCAGTCCGCCGCGCAGAATTTTGGTCGTAAGTGCTTTTGCTGAATCAGGTTCCGGTGGTACCTTTACGAACTGCTGGACCGCCAGAACCAGCCCCGCTGACAGCCCGAGTAGCACCAACACGAACGCGACGTCCGCGGGGCGGAGCTTCGCTTCGGAGTCGTCCCCGCGGGGCCGGATCGCGGCCGCCAGCACCAGCGCGAGCGGGTACTCGACCATTCCCACCGACGAGAACAGGAGCGGCGCGACCAGCGCGTTGAACGAGCCGCCCAGCACCCCGCCGAGCGACATCCAGAAGTAGAACGCGGTCAGGTGTTCGGGCGGCGGTCGGTCCTTCGCCAACTCGCCGTGGCACACCAGACACACGCCGAAGAACGTGAGCATGTGTACCGGGCCGATCAGCGCGAGCGGCTCCGCCGCGTTCGTCAGCAGCGTCAGCACGACGAACAGCAGCAGCATCGGGGTGACGCGCCCGACCAGCCGGTGAACGCGGTCCGGCCACCGCGCGAACACCGCGATGAAGCTCACCAGGTACAGCGCCAGCGGCACCACCCAGAGGAGCGGCACCGGGGCCAGGTCGGTGGAGATGTGCGTCGTGACCCCGAGCAGCAGGCTCGACGGCAGCGCCGACAGCAGCACCCACCGCACGACGCGCAGCCGGTCCGGGCGCGGCGCGAGCGGCTCGACCGGCCTGAACTCGGCCGCCGGCTTCCGGATCACCGTGAGCGCGCACGCGACCACCAGCCCCGCGTACCCGAGCACCCCGCCGGCGAACACCCACTTCTGCTGTTGCAGCGCGAGTTGCGGCTCGATGAGCAGCGGGTACGCGAGCAGCCCGAGCAGGCTCCCGGCGTTGCTCGCGGCGTACAGGAAGTACGGGTCTTTGGCGGCCGGGTGCCCGGTGGCCGCGAACCACCGCTGCAACAGCGGCGAGGTGGTGGACAGCACGAAGAACGGCACCCCCACCGCGATGCCGACCGCGAGGCCCAGTCGGGCGACCATGAGCAAGGACGAATCCAGGTCGTCGGGGAGCATCGAGGGGACGACCGCGACCGGCGACCCGGTGGCGGCGACCGCGGCCTTGAACGAGATCACGACCGCCGCGAGCGCGAGCAGGTGGAAGACCGCTTGCCGCCGGACGCCGAGCTTCCCGGTGCTGCGGTGCGCGTACAGGTAGCCCGCGAGCAGGACGGTCTGGAAGAACACCATGCAGGTGTTCCACACGCCGGGCGTTCCGCCGACGAGCGGCAAGAGCAGCTTGCCGACCAGCGGCTGAACGAGGAACAGCAGGACTGCCCCGACGAACAGTGTTGTCGCGTACAGGACGGCGAGCAATCGCGACCTCCGCTCGGGGCGGGCTGCCCACGGGGTGGCTGCGGGGAGGGTACGCCGGCGGGCGGTACCGGTTCTAAACAGGATGCGGACGCGCCCTCACGGGGGCAAGAGGGTACTTGCCGCAACGCGAAGCGGTGCCGCGGCCCGCGCCAACCGCGCGCTGCCCCGAGCCCCGCGCGCCTCGCCGGGTCCGGCTGCGCGGGCGCGAGCGTAGGGGGTGCAGATCGTTGAATGCCGCACGCCGACAGGCCTCGTGTGGGGCTCCGAGTGGCCCGGGCGCGAGCCCGGTGCGGCTCACAGCGTGATGAGCGAGCTGCTCCACGTCAGCCCGCCACCGAACGCGACCAGCAGCACCGTGTCGCCGGGCTGGCACCGGCCGGTGCGCAGCGCCTCGTCCAGCGCGATGGGCACGCTCGCGGCCGACGTGTTCCCGTATTTGTCCAGGTTCACCATCACCTTGTGCGCCGGGAACCCGGTCGTCTCGAGCGCCGAGTCTATGATGCGCTGGTTCACCTGGTGTGGGATGAGGACGTCGATCCCGTCGAGGCCCAGCTCGCGTGCGTCGACTTCCGCCTGCTGAATGAGTTCCACCATGCGGGTGACCGCGAACCGGAACACCTCGCGCCCGCTGATGCGCGTGCAGTCGAGCTTCTGCAACTGCGGCGGGCCGGGCGGCGGGATCGGAGTCACCCGGCTGGGCACTTGAATCAGCTCCTGGCGCGACCCGTCCGCGTACAGCCGCACCGACCGCACGCCGGTGGTGAGTACCGGGGTGCCGCTCAGCACCACCGCCCCGGCCCCGTCACCGAACAGGATGCACGAGTTGCGGTCGGTGAAGTCGAGGGTGCGCGACAGCACCTCGGCGCCGATCACCAGCGCGTGGCGCGCGGCCCCGGTGCGGACGAACTGTGACCCCACCGAGAGCGCGTACAGGAACCCGGAACACGCGGCCGACACGTCGAACGCCGGGATGTGCCGGCACCCGAGAGCGGCCTGAATCAGCGAGCCGTTCGAGGGGCACATGAAGTCCGGCGTGACGGTCGCGCAGACGATGAGATCGATGTCTTGGGCCGTGAGGCCGGCGGATTCGATGGCGACCCGGCCCGCGGTCGCACCGAGCGTAGCGCTCGTCTCGCCCAGCCCGGCGAACCGGCGCGCGCGGATCCCGGTCCGGCTGCGGATCCACTCGTCGGACGTGTCGAGGTGCAGGACGTCGGTGAAATCGTCGTTGGGGACGATGCGCGTCGGCAGGGAACTTCCCGTGCCGCTGAGGACCACCCCGAGTAGTTGGGTCATCACCTGACCGGGTAAGGGCGGGAACGGGCCATAACCGATGCCAGCAGTAACAAATTCCGACGCCCACTGCCAGACAAGTTGTGCCGCGGTTGGTAGTCGGGAGAGTGCGCGGTATCATCAGGCCCATCGGCCCTGGAGCGAGCGAACGTGAGCGAAAACGTGGAATCTGGTACGACCGTCCCCTGGTACGCGGACGGGTTAGCCTTCGAATGCACGCAGTGCGGCGACTGCTGCACCGGCGCTCCCGGGTTCGTGTGGGTCACCGACGAAGAACTGGAAGCCATCGCCGCGTTCCTGAAACGCCCCGTGGATGAGGTCCGCGAGTTGCACACCCGCAAGGCCCGCGGGCGGCGCACCATCCGCGAGCGGGCCAACGGCGACTGCGTGTTCCTCGACCCCAAGCGGGGCTGTACCGTGTACCCGGTGCGCCCGGCCCAGTGCCGCACCGGGCCGTTCTGGGGCAGCAACGTCGAAACGCCCGACGACTGGAAACGCACCTGTGACGTGTGCCCCGGGTCGGGCACGGGCGAGGTCATCCCCGCGGAAGAGATCACCCGCCGAATGAACGTGGTCAAGATGTGAGGCGCACCGATGACACGCGCGTGTTGGGCGGCGCTCGTTCTGTTCGTTGCACCGGCCGCGCTCGGCGCCGACCCCGTTGTGATCGGGCACCGCGGGTTGCCGACGCACGCGCCCGAGGAGACCTACGCCACGTTCGCCGCGTGCATCGACCTGCGGGTGAGCATTGAACTGGACGTGCGCCGCACCCGCGACGGTCAACTCGTGTGCCTGCACGACGATACCGTGGACCGCACCACCGATGGGAAGGGCAAGGTCGCGGAACTGTCGCTCCGGGAGTTGCGCCAACTCGACGACGGGAAGAAGTTCGGCCCCGCGTTTGCTGGCGAGCGCGTCCCGACGCTGGCGGAGGTCTTCGCGCTGCTGCGAGACAGAAAGTCGCAAATCCTTATCGCCGTTGACCTTAAAGTGTCCGACTGCGAGGAGGATGTGGTCATGCTCGCGGACCAGTGTGGCGTACTGAAGCAACTGGTGTTCATCGGGTTAACCATCGAAAAGCCCGCTGTGCGCGAGAAGCTGTTGGGGGCGAACAAGGGCGCCGCGTGCGCCGCCCTGTGCCCGGCGGCCGACAAGCTCGACGTGGCGCTGCGGGACGAGACGAGTGCGTGGGTGTACGTGCGGTTCATCCCCACCCCGAACGAGGTGAAGCGGGTCCACGAGGCCGGCAAAAAAGTGTTCCTGGTCGGTCCGCTCGTGATGGGTAACGAACCCGGCAACTGGGCGAAGGGCCGGGCCAGCGGGGTGGACGCGATCCTCACCGATTACCCGCTCGAGTGCCGCGCCGGCTGGCGCGAGAAGAAGTGAAGCGGCATGACCGACGAGGTGCGATCTGAGGTTCTCGCGGTGTACGCGGCGGCGGACGCGGCCGTGCGCGCGGCCGGGCCGCGGTGCGACGCGTCCGGGCGCTGCTGCCGGTTCACCGAGTACGGGCACACGCTGTTCATCAGCGCCTTCGAGGCCGACATTCTGCTGGAGAACGCACCGGGCTACGAGCGACCGGTGTCGCGCGACGGGTGCCCGTTTCAGGTGCGCGGGCTGTGCACCGCGCGCGATGCGCGCCCGCTCGGGTGCCGGATCTACTTCTGCGACCCCGGCTACCAGGAGCGGATGGCCGAGATCACCGAAACGGCGCTCGCGGCACTGAAGCGCATCGCGGACGCGCGCGACACCGGCTGGAGCTACGCGCCGCTCCACCACTTCCTGAACGCCGCGCGCCCCGCGCGGCCGGCCGACGCACCGGGCGATAGCATGACACCGCCCGCGACACGGTCGCCGCTGCCCGTCGTCAATCACCCCGGGGGCTGACGCCGCCCGGTTGCCAGGGAGCTCCGCATGTCCCGCCTCGCTGCCGCGCTCGCACTGACCTTCGCACTCGCCCCCTCCGCTCCCGGCGGGGACTGGCCGCAGTTCCTGGGGCCGAACCGCGACAACACCGTCAACGACACGGTGGCCCCCTGGACGGGCGACCTGAAGCCCGTGTGGGCGAAGCCGCTGGGCGAGGCGCATAGCTCGCCCGTCGTGGCCGGCGGGGTGGTGTACGCGTTCTACCAGCCGAAGGGCAAGAGCGCCGACGCGCTGGCCGCATTCGACGCCCGAACCGGCGAACTGAAGTGGGAGAAGAGCTACGACCGCGCCGAGTTCAAGCCGCTGTTCGGCAACGGGCCGCGCGGCACCCCGTCGGTAGCCGGCGGCAAGGTGTTCACCTACGGCGGCACCGGGGTTCTCGCGTGCTGGGACGCGGCGTCCGGCAAGATCGAGTGGCAGACGGACGCGCTGAAGGAGTTCGGCGCGAAGAACCTGTTCTTCGGCACCTCCGCGTCGCCGCTGGTCGTCGGAGACAAGGTCGTGGTGCTCGCGGGTGGGAAGGGGGCCGGCATCGTCGCGCTCGACGCCAAAACCGGCAAGTTGGCCTGGAAGGCCACCGACGACCCTGCGAGTTACGCGTCGCCGACCATCATCAACGACCAGGTCGTTTCGCTCACCGGGGCGAACGTGCGCGGGCTCAGCGCGAGCGGCAAGGAACTGTGGGCGGTGCCGTTCAAGGACCGGCTCAACGAGTCGTCCACAACCCCGCTCGCGGCCGGCGGGATGATCTTCGCCAGTTCGGTCACCGCCGGCAGCATCATGGTCAAGGTGACCGATAACAAGGCCGAGAAAGTCTGGGAGAACAAGGCGCTCGCGTGCTACTTCTCCACGCCGGTCGTGGTCGCCGACCACCTTTACATGGTGAACGGGGCCGGGTCGCTCACCAGCCCGTCGCTCGCCCTCCGGTGCGTCGAGCTGAAGACGGGCAAGGTGGCCTGGGAGAAGAAGGACATCGGCAAGTACCACGCGGCCATCATCCGGTGCGGCGCCGCGGGCAAAGAGCGCCTGCTGATGCTCGACGACAACGGGGGGCTGACGCTGTTCGAGGCGAACCCCAAGGGGTTCAAGGAGTTGGCGAGGTCGAAAGTCTGTGGCAACACCTGGGCGCACCCCGCACTGGTGGACGGCCGGCTGTACCTGCGCGACGACAAGGAACTCATGTGCTTCGAGCTGAAGTAGCTCTCGTGCGCGGCTCCAGCAACGGCTAACGGTGCCCTCATGATCGGCGGTTTGCTGCTCGCAACGGCCCTGGTGCTGGTCGGCCTCGTGAC
Source organism: Gemmata sp. (assembly GCA_046086545.1). Lineage (GTDB taxonomy): Bacteria > Planctomycetota > Planctomycetia > Gemmatales > Gemmataceae > Gemmata. Next base: position 800 of record JBJSXS010000074.1, on the reverse strand, counting down.
CGCGGCCCGGCAGCGCAAGGCGCTGCGCGCGCTCGCCGAGGAGCCGTTTCTCGCGGACGAGGACCGGGCCTACCGGCGCGGGCAGGCGCGGCGCCGGGCGGTCACGTCGGTGTTGCTCGTCGTAATCGGCGCGCTGATCGTGACCTATTACCTGTCCGGTATGGACGCGCGAATGGACCGCATCGGGGACCGCAACCGGGCCGCCGCAGCCCCCGGCGCGGTGGACCCGCCGAGCGAGGAAGACAAACAGTTCGCCAGGTGGGTCGGCTTTTACTGGATCGGCGTGATCGGGCTGGTGTCCGTCGCCGTGTGCTTCGCCGTCACCGACGTCTGGGCGACGCGAATCTACTGGATGGCCCGGTACCGGGAGTTGAAGGCCGACCACGACACGAAGTTGCAGCGTGACCTGGCTGTTTTCCGCCAGCAGAAGTTGAACGCCCGCGTCCCCGGGCTCAAGCCTCCCATCGACGACGCCGGGGCCGACTCAACTTTGTAGCGATTCTCCGCACAGGTGCCCAAAACGAAGAAGGGTGGGCCATGGCCCACCCTTCGAGCGCGACCAAACACACACTCACATCGGGAGCGGGGTCGGCAGCGAATCGACCTCGATCGCCGGGGCCGGGGCCGGTGGGGCGGCGGGCTTCTTAGCGGCGGGCTTCTTAGCGGCGGGCTTCTTAGCAGCGGGCTTCTTAGCAGCGGGCTTCTTAGCAGCGGGCTTCTTAGCAGCGGGCTTCTTAGCAGCGGGCTTCTTAGCAGCGGGCTTCTTAGCAGCGGGCTTCTTAGCGGCCGATTTCTTTGCT
>JBJSXS010000073.1:0-6300 GCA_046086545.1 Gemmata sp. | reverse complement strand
GCGCCCCCTTCGATCGCGCCGGAAGCAGGGGTTCGTCGACCGCGACCGTGCCGCGGCCGACGAGGACCGCATCCGCCCGACCGCGCAACTCGTGAACTGTGCGCCGGGACTCCTCGCCGCTGACCCACTTCGAGTCGCCGGTGCGGGTCGCGAGCTTGCCGTCGAGCGTCATGGCCCACTTCGCGTGAACCCACGGGCGCCCGGTGCGGAGCAGTTTCAGGTACGGCGCGTTCAGCGCGAGGGCGCCGGGCTCGCACAACCCGACGCTCACCTCAACACCCGCGGCGCGCAGTAGCGCCAGCCCACCGCCGGCGACCTTCGGGAACGGGTCGGCCATCGCGACCACCGCGCGCGCGACGCCGGCGCGCAGCACCGCGTCGGTGCACGGCGGGGTCTTCCCGTGGTGGCAGCACGGTTCGAGTGTGGCGACGAGCGTACCGCCCCGGGCGCGGTCGCCGGCCTCGCGGAGCGCGACCACCTCCGCGTGCGGGCCGCCGAACCGCTGGTGCCACCCTTCCCCAACGAGTTCGCCGCCGGAACCGAGCACCACGGCCCCGACCATCGGGTTCGGCTCGACAAATCCGCGGCCCCGCTCGGCGAGCGCGAGTGCGTGCCGCATCCAGCGTTCGAGATCAGGCACGGCGTACTTCCCAATGAGGCGGCGAAACTTTTTTCGATTCCGTGCGAACCATGTGCTGAGTCCCGCGTCTATCTAGCGTACACGGCGACCGGATAACAGGCAGCCGGCGCCGGTCATAACACGGAACAACAGCGCACACACGATACAACCATGAACCTCTGGCACGCGAGTACCGAACTTCACACGACGGCCGCCGTCGCCGCGAAGGCGCTGTATCCCGCGGCCGCGCAGGATGCCGGTTGTGCGTTAGGTCTGAGCCCGGAACTCGATCCGGCCGCGCACCTTGAAGTCGAAGCCGCGCTGAGCGGTAAGAGCGATCCGAGCGGATAACCCCTGGCGAGCCAGCAATGGCAACCGCGCCGGCCGGGGGTACAAGCGACCCCCGGCCGGTTCGCTTTTTGGTAGCTGGGGTGTTTGCGGCCGGATGAAGACGCCCCGTTCGACTTCCGGTGAGGTCGGCGGTCTTTCAAGCCGCCCAGGTCGGGTTCGACTCCCGCACGGGGTACTGGGTTGTGACGGGTTACAGGTGGCGATTGCGTCTGGGAACGCACTCGGTTTCCAAAACCGACGGCTCCGTCCTGCGGGGTTCGATTCCTCCGCCACCTGCTGGCTCGAATTGGAAGCGTGCTCCGACGCTGGCTAGGGGCCTGCCTCTTAAGCAGGTGTACGTGGGTTCGATTCCCACCGCTTCCACTGAGTCGGGTTGGCGATTGAGCCGCGCCCATGATGTAGCGGCAGCCTACTGCCTTGCCATGGCGGATGTGCGGGTTCGACTCCCGCTGGGCGCTCTGCAACGACTTGTGTTCCGCCGCTGTGATGTAGCGGCAGCGTGCCGCCCTGGTATGGCGGACGTGCGGGTTCGACTCCCGCCGGGGGCTTTGGTGGTTGATGGCACGGTACGCCAACCGGAAGCGCGGCCAAGCTCAAACCTTGGTGCGTGTGGGTTCGAATCCCTCCCGTGCTACTCCGGCTCGCGCCGGGAACGTGACCGCCTTCGGACGCGCGGTGGGCCGCCAGGCTGCCTGTAAAGCAGCCGCCCTCACGGGCAATGTGGGTTCGATTCCCACCCGGGGCACTGACTGAAACGGCTCGTTGTCCAACGGTTTACGACGTCAGGTTGTCAACTTGAAAACACGGGTTCAACTCCCGTACGAGCCGCCTGGTTGATGTTGGCGATGGTGAGATACGGCCCGTTCGTCTAGCGGCTCAGGACGTCAGGTTCTCAACCTGATAACGGGGGTTCGATTCCCCCACGGGTCACTGGTTTGAAAACGGTGATGTAGACCAACTGGAAGGAGTCGCCACGCTCAGAACGTGGACAGTGTGGGTTCGAATCCCACCGTCACCACTGCTCGATGTGCTTGCGGACGGGCCGGGCGTCATGAGCCCGGCTTCCGGGGTCCCAGTCGCCGCGACCATTGACCGGGTAGGCCAACCGGTAGAGCCGGCAGGTCGAGAGCCTGCCCAGTGTGGGTTCGACTCCCACCCCGGTCACTCACGAACGGGATCGCTCGCGGGCGAGAGTTGTGCCTTGCAAGCACGACGACGGGGTTCGACTCCCCGCGGTTCCACTGGCCCGGCGCGCGGGCGCACGCCGAACCCAACCACGAGCGACGGACGGGAGCCGGATGAGGATGGCCGGGGCGCTTTGCTAAAGCGTTCGCCCGCACAAGGGCATGTGGGTTCGAATCCCACCCCCTCCGCTTTCGTGAAGGACAGAGGGTGACAAGAAGCAGAAGACATGAAGATATGCGGAAGACCCAAGCCGCGCTCGGTGCTCTGTTTCGCCCTTGAACCCTCATCCTCTCCGTCGGTCCTGTGGCCTAGCGGTTCAAGGCGCCTCCACGACACCGAGGAGAACGGTGGTTCGATCCCACCCAGGATCATTCCGGCGCGGTCGCGCCGGGTTCAATGCGGCATGTGGTGTAGTGGTTCGCACACGGCCCTGTGAAGGCCGAAGGGAGGGGTTCGATTCCCCCCGCGCCGCCTGTTTGTTTTTGCTAACTTCAGTCACGTTTTGCCCGACCTCAATAGTGCCGGCGTCGCGCGACCCAGAAAGGCACCGAGTTCGTACCTCGGGACATGCGGGTGCGAAACCCGCCGCCGGCTCTGCATTTCTCCCTTTTTTAATATTATGCCCGCGCCGCTTGTCGGACCGGCACCCCGGTTTTTTCGTCCACATTCTAACGCACGAGCGGTGGCACACGGGCACCCGGGTCCGTATGCTTTCTTCTCTGCCAAACGCCCGCCTTACCGCCGCAGGTCGCGGCGAGCAACTGGTGCCTGACATGACCGAGTTTGCCGAAGCCCGCAAGGTGGCCGCACTGATGGCGGCCGTTGCCGAGCCCACCCGCTTGCGCGTCGTGTGGCAGTTGGCCCGAGGTCCGCAGCACGTCGGCGCGCTGGCCGACGCGGTCGGTATCAAGATGGTGAACATGTCGCACCACCTCGGGGTGATGAAGGGGGCCGGGGTGCTGGAGGACACGAAGGACGGGCGGCAGGTGGTGTACCGGTTGAAGCCGGAAGTGTTCACCCCGAGCACCACGCCGGACGTGCTGGGCGTGCTGACGCTGGGTCGGTTCCGCATCGTGCTCCGGGCCAAGCCGGAGGCGCCCCCGGTGCCGCCCGGCTCGAAGCGGCGCGGCAAGTCGTCCAAGAAGTGACCGGCCCGCCCGTGAGGAGCGCGTGGTGATGACCGGCGCCGCCGCCGCCGCACCCGAGTCGCTGTCGCGCCCGCTGTGGCGGCAGGTGCTCGCCCTCGCCCTGCCGGCCCTGGCCCAACAGTACCTGCACCTCCTCGTACAACTCTCCGACCAGTTCCTGGCCGGGCGGTTCGAACTGCCGGACCCCCAGCGCCGCGTCGGCTACCTGTCCGCGCTCAACACCGCCGGGTACCTGTACTGGTTCGTGTCCAGCTACACCGTGCTGGTGAGCGTCGGCAGCACCGCGCTCGTCGCGCGGTTCGTGGGCGCCGGCGACCTCGCGATGGCGAACCGCGCCGCCGGGCAGGCGGTGGGGCTCGCGGCGCTGTTCGGCATCTTCGGTACGGTCGCCGCGGTGCTGGGACTGCCGGGCCTGATCGAGGTGCTGAAGCTGAAAGGGGACGCGGCCCGGGTGTGCGTCGAGTTCCTGATGCCGCTGGCGGCGCTGCTCGCGTTCCAGATCACGGAGTCGGCGTGTGCCGCGTGCCTCGCGGGCGCGGGCGACACGCGCACCGGGCTGAAGGTGCTGGGCCTGGTCGCGGTGCTGAACGTGCCGCTCGCGTGGGGGCTGTGCTTCGGCATCGGCCCGGTGCCTGGGCTGGGGTTCGTCGGCATCGCCCTCGGGACCGGGCTGAGCCACGTCATCGGGTGCGCCACCCTGCTGGCGATCCTCGCCCGCGGCAAGTCGGGGCTGAAACTCCACCTCGCGAACCTCGTTCCCGACTTCCCGCTGATCCGGCGGCTGCTGTGGGTGAGCGTGCCGGCCGCGGTCGACAGCCTGTCGGCCGCGTTCTGCCAGTTGTGGTTCCTCAGCCTGGTGAACCGGCTGGGCGACACCGCGGCGTCCGCGCACGGCATCGCGCTGCGGTGGGAGGCGCTCGGGTTCCTGTCCGGGGCCGCGTTCGGAACCGCCGCGATGACGCTGGTGGGCCAGAACCTCGGCGCCCGCACGCCCGACCGCGCGGCGCGCAGCGGGTGGGCCGCGTACGCGCTCGGCGGCGGCGTCATGTCGTTCATGGGCGTCCTGTTCGTGCTGCTGGCGGAGTCGATGTTCAAGCTGTTCTGCCCGGACCCGTCGTTGCAACCCGTCGTGGACGCGGGGGTGCCGGCGCTGCGACTGATCGCGTGCGCGATGCCGGCCCTGGCGTCACAAATCATCTTCACCGCGGCCCTGCGCGGGGCCGGCGACTCCCGCGTGCCGGTACTGTTCAGTTGGCTCGGGTTCCTGGGCGTGCGCATCCCGCTCGCGTACCTGCTCACGAACCCGGTCGCGACCCTCGGACCGCTCGGCACGGTGCGCGGGTACGACATGGGTCTGCTGGGGGCGTGGGTGGCGATGTGCGCCGACCTGTGGCTCCGGGGCGCGTTCTTCGCGCTGCGGTTCGCGGGCGGCAAGTGGAAGAGGATCGAGGTGTAGCGGCACCCCGGTTGCCCACGTTGTGCTCGGCAGACCCGTTACGACACGCGGTTCCGACATGCGGGGGCGAAAACTTTTCGTAACGCGTGCGGGCGCACCGGGTTCGCGCGGGCTAATCTTCCTCAAGGGGAGAGGTGGCATGCGCGTCCTGAAAACCGGACAGGGCAAAGTGCTGGACCTGGCCGTGTGCCCGGACAGCCGCGCCGTTGCCGCCGCGTTGTACGACGCGGGCGTGCTGCTGTGGAACCTCGACTCCCCTACCGGCACACCGGTGCGGCTCGAGGACGACATGATGAACTACTTCGGCGGCCTCGGGTTCTCCGCCGACGGCCGCCGGGTGTTCTGGACCACCAAAGACGGTGAGACGGCCTACGACCGCGACTCCCGCACCACGAGCCACGAGCCACGAGCCCCGGGCCTGCTCCTGAGTGCCGACCGGACCAAAGCGGTGGCGAACGTGCGATACCCCGCCCACACGCTCTCGGGCTGGCACCTCAAAGAGGGCGAGTGGATCCGGCAGTGGCAGATGTCCACGCGCGACCAGTCCGCGGAGCGGGTCGCGCTGGCCCCGGCCGGCGACCGGTTCGCGGTCCTGACGCGCCCCACGGACGGCCCGCGCTGGTGGCAGCAGCCGCTGCGCCTCGAAGTGCGGGACGCGGCCAACGCCAACCTGCTTGCGACCGGCACCTACACGTACAGCTACGCGGCCAACCTACACTTCCACCCGGGCGGCGAGCAGGTGGCCGGCATTAACGGCATGACGCTGCTGGCGTGGGCGGTGCCCGCCGGCGGCGGCCCGCGGCTCACGCGCAACGACAGCCGCAAGCACTTCACCGCACTCGCGTACCACCCGGACGGGCGCCGGCTGTTCGTCACCAGTAACGACGAGACGGTCCACGTGTTCGACACGGTCACGCTCGACCGCGTGGGCCGGTACACGTGGCAACTGGACAAGCTCAACGCCGTCGCGCTGAGCCCCGACGGCACCCTTGCCGCCGCCGGTTCCGCCAACGGGGACGTGGTGGTGTGGGACCTGGATTAGGACGGTGAGGAGCAAACCCACCGGGAGCAAGTTAACGGTCTGCCCCGGCGCCTCCGGCGCGGGGCTGACGGGATTTCCGTCCGCCGTCCCTACGGCTCGTTGGTCACCACCACAATTTCGCAGTTGCGGTAGAAGTCGTAGTGCCGGGCGACGATTCGCGTGGGCGTCGGGACCGCGCCGGCGACCCGGTCCCACGTTTTCGCGGGGATGAACAGGTACCCGGGCGTCGGCACCGCGAGGAACTCGGCCGCCGTCTCCGCCGACGGCACCTCCTTCACCTCGCGCCGCGCGTACCACACCAGGCTCGGCTGGAACCAGTCGCAGTGCGCCAGGCGCACGTCGCGGGCCGGGTCGGACACGCCGCTCTCGCGCACCAGCTCCTTCGGCGCTTTGTACGGGTCCATCGCGCGGGCCGGGAACGCGGCGCTCAGCCCGGTGAACGCGACCGCGCCGACAGCCGCGGCGCGTACGAACCGGCCCCGGTCCCCGGCGCTCAGCG
>JBJSXS010000072.1:0-2872 GCA_046086545.1 Gemmata sp. | reverse complement strand
CGGTAGTTCCCGAATCGATACCACAACAGCTTGCCCGTGGCGCCGTCGTACACGGATATCGCCCGTCCCTTGTATCCGCCGTTGGGCCACACCGCCCAGGACTTGTCCGCGCCGGCCTGCGTGGCAATTACGACGGCTCCGCCGTTGGCGATCACGCAGCCCAGCAGATGTGGCTCGTACTGCCGCCGCCCGCCAGAAACCACTGGACGCGTCCAGGCGCCGCCGGCGTTCGTGTTATTCACCGCCTTGCGGTAGAGCACCTTTCCCGTCTCCGCATCCATGGCCGTCAGCGCCATGAACGAGTGCTTGTCGATCGCGGCGGCAAACTCCTTATATTCGTCCCCAGGCATGTCCTTGAGCCGCGCCAGCATGTCGGCCCGAGCCTCTGCCCGCTGGGCATCGTTCGGTTCGCCCTGCGTGAAGTAGATGCGGCCGTCGCTGATCGCGGCCCAGCTGTCCCACTGCTCCTCCCGACCGGGTCCTCCCAGCTGCCAGCGCACCGTTCCCGCGGCAACGTCGATGGCCAGGCAGCACGACCACTTTTTCTTCGTTCCCTCGTCTTCACCCGCGGCGCTGAGAAAAAGCGTCCGGCCGTTACGGTCGGCGGCCATCTTTTCCCACCGTCCGCCCGGGAAGGGGGGGGCGTGTTGCCTGACAACCTTTCCCGTCCACGGGTCGAGCTGCTCCACGACTTCTGCGTAGCGCTGGAAGATGGCGCCGCGCGCCGCGACGGTGTCGGTCACTCCACCGGCGTGATGCCAGAGCAGTCGACCCGTATATTGGTCGAAGGCCTGTGTGTATCCGGTCTTATCGAGATCCGAGGTCGTGTGTTTGATCAGCACCCCGTCGCCAAGGATGGACGGCGTAATGCCGCGCGACCCACGTTCCGTGAAGGGACGGCCAAACCACACGACTCCTAGCGGCGGCTTGAGAACCTCGTCGTTGCTGCACATCGTGTTGCCGGCGTCTCCCTCTTCATGCGTCCAGCCGCCGGCGCCTTCGAGGTGGGGACGTCGCTGGACCGCCCATTGGCCCCCTCCAGCGACAACCTGCCAGTCCGCCTGCTTCGTCTGCTTGATCCAGGCGCTGGCTGCCTCCTGCGTGGTTCCTTGTCCGCCGAAGAGGGCCACGCCCCGAATCGGTTTCAGCAGGCGCTGGACGGCTTCCACATCCCGGGGAAGTTCTCCGCCGCGCGCGGCAGCCTCCGAAACGATCAGATCGGCAAAAAATGGCGGCAGCGGCAGCCCCGCAGACCCCGACCGGTGCCAGACGGTGATGCGACAGATGTGCAAGTTGGCGCGGCTGTACGCGGCGCGCGCGGCTTCGGCTTTCGCCGCATCGTCAAAGACGGCCACCAGATTCAACTTCGTCTGCTTCGCCAGTTCGGCGGCCAGCACGCCGGTCGTGCAGTCGAGCACGATTGCGTAACCCTCGGAAATGCCGCTCTTCTCGACGATGGACCGCGCGGCGTCCGCCAGCGGAGCCTCCTGCGAGAGCGGTTGCCCATCCACCGCCTCCTCGACCACGCCGGACGGCGTTGCGCCCGCTGGCGCGTAGGCGTAGATCGTCCCGCTGCGCGTGCTGACAAACAAGCGTCCATTGGCGGCGATGACCTGGTCCGGCCACTCACCGATTTCGGCCGACCACAATTCTTTGCCATCTGCCGGTGCATGCGCGAAGACCTTGCCGTCCACACCCGCGTCACCGCGCGGGCGGCAGCGGAGGCTGTAGACCACGCTGTCCGTCAAGATCACCGGGCAGAGGTCGGGGTTGTACATCAGCGGCGCGCCGCGCATCGGAACGTGTCCGGCCATGGAAGCCGTCTCGAGCGCGTAGCCTGGCGTCAGGACGGACCAAACGTTGGCAAAGTTCGCGACGTTCTTGCCGTGTTCCTGCTTGGTCCAGGTGATCGTCTGGGCCGCGTTGCCGAGATACCGCCGGTTGTCGCGGACGGCTCCGGCAAGGGTCACAAGGTCTTGCCCGGGAACAGGGCACTTGGGATCGGAACCTCCCCATTCGTCGTGCGAGCCGTCGGTTCGCCGGAAGGAGTTAAATTCCGCCCATCGGAACGGTTTCACGTCGTTGGGGACATAGAGATTTTTTTCCGTTGCATAGAGATTGCCGGTAGGGGAAATCGCCCAGCGATAGGTCGTTTCGCAATGCGCGCCGTTGTTCCAGAGGATTCTGCCTGTCTTTGGATCCAGCGCGACGATAAACGTGCCGTCGTGCGGGAACGTGCCGACACCAAGGTAGGCGACCCCCTCGTCAATCAGAATGTTGGTCCGGATCGGCCAGACCGAAGTCAGTTGATTGTACGCGATGAGCCAGCGGTCGGCGGAAACTGGCTTCCAGGTCCAGACTGGCTTTCCCGTTTTCGCATCGAGGCAATACACATGTCCATCATCGCTCCCAGCGTAGACTTTTCCATCGAAATACGTCGGCGGACGGTTCACGCTCGATCCGGCAATAAACTCCCACCGCATCTTCGCGGTTGCGGCGTCGAGGCACACCACGCGGCCGTCGGCCGCACTCGTGAAAAAGAGCGCATCTCCCGCCGCCGTGATGCACAAGGCATGGCGGTTCTGTTCGGGTGTGAACTCCTTGAGCGGGTTCCCATTGAGCAGAGGCGCGTAGCGCGACTGGCGCGCGCGGAAGACCCAGATCCGGTCCAGCGGGGGCGAAAGTTTTTCGCTTGTCGCCGCCGTGAACTCGCGGTCGTGCCGGAACATCGGCCAGTCCTCGGCCGTGGCCGGGCCGATCGCCAACAGCCACGTCAGCAAAGTCGCGACGCCCAGGTGCGCCGTGTGTCGCATGATTGCGTCTCCTGAACACTGAAGTAGGTCAACTTGCCGATTCACTTTTCCGCGACGCC
>JBJSXS010000071.1:0-4175 GCA_046086545.1 Gemmata sp. | reverse complement strand
TACATGAGCGTCGCGCAGTCCCAGGCCGAGCGGTCGAAACTGGACAGCCAGGTGGAGAAACTGCGGAGCCTCCAGGCGATCCGCACCCAGCACCTGACCTACGACCGCAAGCAGCAGATCACCGACCTGACCAGCAAACGGGACAACGCGATCCGCGCGCTGGATCAGGCCGAGCTGGAGGCCGAGGCCAACCTGGTCAAGTTCGCGGCCGAGAAGCAGAAGGCCACCTCCATCTACATGCAGGAGGACGAGAAGCTCGCGGAAATCGCGCAGCAGCGGGCCGAGTGCAAGATCGTCGCCCCGGACACCATCGAGCCGGACTCGATGGTGGTCTACTTCAAGAACGAGTCCAACCGGTTCAGCAGCAGCAGCAACCAGGGCCTGATCGAGCAGGGCGCGCAGGTGAAGGAGGGGCAGAAGTTGCTCCGCATCCCGAACCTGCGCCGGATGCAGGTCAACACCAAGGTCCACGAGGCGATGGTGGCCCGCATCAAGGGCGACGTGCGGGTGCCGACCCACTTCGTGGAGGGCGTGCAGAACCTGCTGCTGCTCAACACCGACGGGTTCTCCCGCGTCCTGGGGCAGCGGCACGAGGTGACCGACCGGCTCCGCGAGCGGTTCCGCAACGAGTCGTACAAGAAGCTGTCCGACGGCCAGAGGGCCAGCATCCGGGTGGACGCGCTGCCGGACCGCACTTTCGAGGGCCACGTCCGCACCGTGGCCGCGGTCGCCAGCCAGACCGACTCGTGGATCTCGGACGTGAAGTTGTACCAGACGCTCGTCATGGTGGACTACGAGGTGATGGCCGACGGCACCAGGAAGCGGATCGAGAACGAGCAACTCAAGCCGGACATGACGGCCGAGGTGACCATCACCGTGGACACCGCGCGGGACGCGGTGCTGACCGTGCCGGTGCAGTCCATCATCGGCGGGGCCGACCTGGGCGCCACCCGCGAGGTGTTCGTCAAGACCCCGACCGGGCACGTACGCCGCGAGGTGAAACTCGGGCTGTACAACGAGAAGTTCGTTGAGATCCGGGAGGGGCTGGCCGAAAGCAACCAGGTGGTCACAAACCCGAAGGTGCTGCTCGCCCCGGACGACAGGACCCGCACCCGCGAAGCCGACACCAAGGGCAGCGGCGGCGGCAAGGGCGACGGCGCCTATCCCAAGGGCGACGGCAGCGGGACCAAGGGCGGCGGCGGTAAGAAGAAGGGCGGCGGCGGGCCGCCCCCTGGCGGCGGCGGCCCGCCAGGCAGTTGATTGTTGTCACGGCTGCGCCCTCTCTGCCCTCTCCCGCAAGGCGAGAGGGCACACACCAAATACGCCCGCCGATCCCCCATGGCTGCCATCGTTCGCGTCGTCGATCTGGTCAAGAACTATTACATGGGGACGCAGACCGTTAACGTCCTCAAGGGGTTGAACCTGTCGTTCGACGAGGGCGACTTCGTCGCGCTGATGGGCCCCTCCGGGTCGGGCAAGTCCACGCTGCTCAACGTCCTCGGGTGCCTCGACCGGCTCACCAGCGGGCACTACTACCTGGGCGATGTGGACGTGTCCGAAATGTCCGACGACCAGCTGTCGGAGGTCCGCAGCACTTACCTCGGTTTCATTTTCCAGTCGTACAACCTGCTCCCGCAGTACACGGTCGTCGAAAACATCGAGCTGCCGCTCCTGTACCAGGGCATCAAACTCGACGAGACAACGAAGGCCCGGTGCGTGGCGCTCGCGGAACTGGTCGGGCTGGGGGAGCGCCTCGACCACCGCCCGCTGCAACTGTCCGGCGGCCAGCAGCAGCGCGTCGCCGTGGCCCGCAGCCTGGTCAACGACCCGCACGTGATCCTGGGCGACGAGCCGACCGGCAACCTGGACACCAAGACCAGCATCGAGATCATGCAGATGCTGCGCGAGCTGAACCGGGGCGGCAAGACGATCATCATGGTGACGCACGAGAACGACATCGCCGGGTGGGCCCGCCGGGTGGTGCGGCTCCGCGACGGGCGCGTCGAGTCGGACGTGCGCAACGACACCCGGACCGTCACGGAGATGGGCTGATGCCCTCGCTGGACCTGTCGCTCTTGAAGCTCGTCGGCCTCGGGGCCCTCGTGCTGGTCGCCGCCGCGGCGCTGTTCCTGCTGTTCGGCGGGGCCGCGGCCGCGTGGGTGATCGGCCGGCTCCCGTTCGCCAACAACACCGCGAAATTCCGCCGCAGCGTGTCGCTGGCGATCAAGAGCCTGTGGCTGCACAAGCTCCGCTCGGTGCTGTCGGTGCTCGGCATCATCATCGGCACCTGCTCGGTCATCGCGCTCATGTCGTTCGGCGAGGGGTCCATGCAGGACGCGCTGGACGACATCAAGCGCCAGGGGGCCACGAACATCATCGTCCGCAGCGCCAAGCCGCCGGACGACTCCGCCACCGCGTCGAAAGGGTTCGTCACCAGCTACGGGCTGGTTCGCGACGACGTGGAGCGGTTCACCACCCTCACCACCAACGGGGACGTGTCGCGCATCGTGCCCATGCGCGTGTTCCCGAGCGAGGCCCGGTACCTGGACCGCATCGTGAACGCCCGGGTGATCGGAACCATGCCCGACTACCAGTTGGTGAACAAGCTCGACCTGTCCCGCGGCCGGTTCCTGGTCGAGAACGACGACAGCGACCTGGAGAACTACTGCGTGCTCGGGTCCGAGGCGGCCGACAAGCTGTTCCCCTACGAGGACGCGCTCGGCCAGACGGTCGGGATGCGCGGCCACTTCTTCGTCGTCGTGGGCGTCCTGAAGGACCGCATGCCGACCGGCGGCAGCGGCGGGAGCCAGGCCGCGGAGGACTACAACCGCGACATCTACATCCCGATCCGCACCAGCCGCCGCCGGTTCGGTGAGGTCATTTCGGTGCGCACCGCCGGCGCCCGGATGAACGAGAAGGTGGAGTTCAGCCAGGTGACGCTGACGGTGAACGCAGAGGTGGACTCGCCCGCGGGCCGCGCCAAGGTGCAGGCCGTGGGCAACGAGATCAAGGCCATGCTGGAGCGAAAGCACCCGAAGAAGGACTACGCCATCACGGTCCCGCTGGACAAGCTCGAGGAGGCCGAGCGGGCCCAGAGCCGGTTCACCATGTTGATGGGGGTGATTGCGTTCATCTCGCTGTTCGTGGGCGGCATCGGCATCATGAACATCATGCTCGCGACGGTGACCGAGCGCACCCGCGAGATCGGCATCCGCCGCGCGCTCGGGGCCAAGCGCAAGGACATCGTGATGCAGTTCCTGGTGGAAGCGGTGGTGCAAACCACCCTCGGCGGGCTGCTCGGCGCGGTCATCGGCATCACCGCGGTGTACGCGGTGCCCGCGCTCTGGGACCTGTTGCGCTCGACGGCGTGGTTCGAGTCGCAGATGAAGCTCCCCGCGAAGCTGCACGTCGGATCGATCCTCGTGTCGGTGGGCGTGTCCGTTCTGGTGGGCATGGTGTTCGGCCTGTACCCGGCGTGGCGCGCCGCCAAGCTCGACCCGATTGAGGCGCTGCGGCACGAGTAGCGGGGGCCGCGCAGAGGGGGACGGATGGGCGACGACCGAACCCCCGTGGGGCGGCACTTCCGCTACCCCGGCCTCGATCTGCTCCGCGCGGCGGCCGTCGTCGCGGTGGTGAGCTGCCACGCGGTCACGTCGTTCGGGTCGCCGCCCGAGTACCGGGCCGTGCAACTGGGCGGGAAGGGCGTCGACCTGTTCTTCGTGCTCAGCGGGTGGCTGCTCGGCCGGCAGCTGTTGCGCGAACTGTGCGACACCGGCACCATCGACCTGCGCCGGTTCTGGTACCGGCGGTGGCTGCGGACGCTGCCGGCCTACTTCGCGGTCCTCGCGCTCACCTACACTTGGCACCTCGCCCGGGGCGGCCGCGACGTTCGCCCCGCTTACCTCTTCTTCGGGCAGACGTACCTAACGGACCTACCGTACTTCGGCATCAGCTGGTCGCTGTGTGTCGAGGAGCACTTCTACCTGGCCGTCGCGCCGCTGCTGCTGCTGCTGTGGCGCGGGCGGGCCGCGCTGGCCCTGCTGCCGCTGCTGCTCGTTCTGCCGGCGGCGTGCCGGGCCGCCGGCTGGTACGTCCACGACCCCGGGGTCGAGACCCACACCCGGTACGACACGTGCGCGGTCGGGGTGCTGCTGTCCGCAATCGAGGCCGCACGG
>JBJSXS010000070.1:0-2771 GCA_046086545.1 Gemmata sp. | reverse complement strand
ATCGCGTCGGCCAACGCGGAGAGCGTCGAGGCCGCCCGCCGCATGGTCGAGGGGCTGACGGCCGAGGTGAAGGTCGGGGCGGTGTACGACGGTAAGGTGATCTCGCTGAAGGAGTTCGGCGCGTTCATCGAGATCGCGCCGGGCCGCGACGGGCTGTGCCACGTGTCCGAACTCGACTCGGGCTACGTGCAACGCCCGGAGGACGTGGTGCAGATCGGCGACAAGGTGCAGGTGAAGGTCATCGCCATCGACGACCAGGGGCGCGTAAAGCTGTCGCGCAAGGCGCTGCTGGCCCCGGCCGAGGGCGGCGGGGACGCCGGCGGGGACCGGGGCGACCGGGGCGGGCGCGATCGCGGTGACCGCGGTGACCGCGGTGGCCGCGGCGGGAACCGTGGCGGCGGCCGCGACCGCCGCGACCGCGACTGAGTTGAGCGAACCGGGAGGCGCGAGCCTCCCGGTTTCGTTTCTGGAGGTAACCGCGGCCCGCCCTTGCCGCGTTCGGGGCCGCGCCTTAACCGTGAAGCGTGACGCACGCGAGCAGTCCCGAAGGGCGCGAGAATGATCGCCGTCGAACACCTCACCAAGTATTACGGCGAGTACCCGGCCGTCCGGGACGTGTCGTTCAGCGTCGAAAAGGGGCAGGTGGTCGGGTTCCTCGGGCCGAACGGGGCCGGCAAATCGACCACCATGCGCATCCTCGCCGGGTTCCTCACGGCCACCTCGGGCAAGGCCACCATCGACGGCCGGGACGTGTTCTGGGACCCGATCGAGGCCCGCCGGCGCATCGGGTACATGCCCGAGAACTGTCCACTGTACGCCGACATGCGGGTGGACGAGTACCTGCGGTTCCGCGGCGGGCTGAAGGGCCTGAGCCGCGGCGAAACCCGCAAGCGGCTCGGGTACGTCCTCGAACGGTGCTGGCTCAAGGACCACAGCCGAAACATCATCGGCACGCTCTCGAAGGGGTACCGGCAGCGCGTGGGCCTCGCCGACGCGCTGCTCGCCGACCCGCCGGTGCTCATTCTGGACGAGCCGACCGCGGGCCTGGACCCGACGCAGATCCGCGAGACCCGCAAGCTGATGCGCGAGCTGGGCCAGTTGCACACGATGCTCCTGTCCACGCACATCCTGAGCGAGGTCGAAGCGACCTGCGACTCGGTGATCGTGATCTACCAGGGGCAGGTGGTCGAAGACGGGTCGCTCGCGGCGGTGCGCCAGCGGCACCAGAACAAGCCGCTCGAAGACATCTTCGTGCGGCTCACCGGGCAAGAGGGGATTTAGGGAGTGGCCGGTGGCCGGTGAAAACCAGCGCAGCCGCTGGGTGCTCGTGCCTTCACGGACCACGCCGCGCGAAGCGAGGAGCCGATGCGAGCGACCTGTAGTCTGATCCGCCGCGAGTTCGCCGCGTACTTCACGGGGCCGGTCGGGTACGTCGCGCTGTTCGGGTTCCTCGTGCTCAACGGGCTGCTGTTCTGGCTCGTCGTCGGGCTGCTCACCGAGCGCGGGCCGCGCGGGGTCGAGTACCCGATGCAGGTGATGCTCGGCGGGGCCGACAGCCCCCCGGGCGCGCTGGTCGCGGGGGTGCTGTTCTGGGGCCTGTTCCCGGCGGTCACGGGCATCATCACGTCGCGCCTCATCGCCGAGGAGCGCGGCACCGGGACGCTCGAAGCGCTGCTCACCGCGCCCATCCGCGACTGGCAGGTGGTGACCGCGAAGTTCGTCGCGTGCTTCGGCTTCTACCTGCTCCTGTGGGCAACGACGCTGGTCTACGTTCCGGTGCTCGCCGACGTGAAGGCCGAGTGGCAGTGGGGCGTCACGCCGTTCAGCGCCCTGCTGCTCGTCGGCGTCGCGCTGCTGCTCGCCGCGAAGGTCGGGTTCTGGGTGGAGCTGAACGGCTGGCTGGTGCTGGCACTCGGGGGCGCGGGCGCGGCCCTCGCGGGCGTCGGCGGGTACGCGCACGACGCCTACGACCAGCGGCACCTCGTCCACCTCACCTGGAACATCGACCCGCGGCCGGTGTTCACGTCGTACCTGGGGGTGATCCTGGCCGGCGCGATGTTCCTGGCGCTCGGCCTGCTGGTGTCCAGCTGGGTGAAGAGCCAGCTGGTCGCCTGGATGCTGTCGCTGCTGCTCGGGCTGGGGTTCGTCCTGCCGGCCGCGCTGCGGTGGCAGGTCGATTCCGGGAGCAACTGGGACGCGGCGGTGTACTACCTCGCCGTGCCCGAGCACTTCCGCCGCGACTTCACCCGCGGGGTGATCGACACCCGCCCGCTGGTGCTGTACGCCACCGTCGCGCTGTGCTGCCTGTACCTGACCGTGCGCAGCCTCGAGGCCCGGCGCCTGCGGTAATTCGGCGCGCTCGCCCGCGGCGCGCGGGTGACAGAACACCAACCACGTACCACCAACACTGCTATGGCCGACACACGCCAGCGCACCACCTGGGGCAACCGGTTCCGGTTCCTGGCCCGCGCGGTCGGGCTGACCGGGCTGGCCGCGGTCGTGACCGGGGCCGCGCTCGCGGTCGTCGCGCTGCCGCCCGTGAACCTGAACGCCTGGGACGGCTGGCGGGCGCTGCCCGCCACGCTCGGGGCGGCCGCGAACGGCGCGCACGGCGGGCTCGCCCGGGCCGCGGCGCTCGCGCTGGTCGGCGGCGCCGCCGCGGGCGCGCTGGCGCTCGCCGTGGAGGCGCCCGGGCTGCTCGCCGGCGCGAGCGGCCGCGCCGCGGACGGGACCAGCGCCACCGTCGGGGTCGCCGCCGCGGGCGCGCTGCT
>JBJSXS010000069.1:0-3963 GCA_046086545.1 Gemmata sp. | reverse complement strand
GGCCGCCGAACGCGGACACCGCCGACGCCACGAGCCGCGCCCGGTCCTCGGGCTCGGTCACGTCGGTCGGCACCGCCAGCACCTCGCCGCCCGCCGCCTTCAGTTCGCTCGCCAACTCGTTGAGCTTATCGGGGCTGCGGGCCGCGAGGGCCAGCCGGGCGCCCGCCCGAACCAGCGCGCGGGCGAGCGCGCGCCCGATACCGCCGCTGGCGCCGGTGAGGATCGCGCGTTTCCCTTTCAAGTCACGTATCATATCCCGAGCCTCCCAAATGTCCCATCTTAGCAGACACCAGATACGGCATTCCAGCAACAAGGATAAACCCGACAGTCGGAACCCCTTTGCCCGCCGCCACCACTCGCGCGACCGGCACAGTCGGAACCGGTGCGCCCCGCCGGGGGTCGGCGCGGAGCGCCCCGCGCCCGTCGCGGTCCAACTGTACGGGTGGGGGAGTTGGACTTCCCAACCCGCGTCGCACATCGTTACGATGACGCGCTTTCCGGCACACACCACGGATGGCGTCATGCGCTGGCTGCTCATCGGCTACATGTTTCTGTTCATCGACCGCCCGTTCGAAGTCTGGACGTGGCTCGGCGACCTGCACGTCGAGCGCGTGTACATGCTCTGCACGATGGGCGTCTGGGTCGTGTACCCGAACAAGCGGTTCCTGCCGAACGTGCAGCACGCCGCGTACTTCGTGTTCGGGGTCGCGGTGCTGGTGGCGTGGGCGGTCAGCCCGTGGGCGGCCCACGGGCAGCCGGTGGTCGAGGACTGGCTCAAGGTCGTCGTCTTCTACGTGCTGCTGGTCACCACCGTTCACGACGAGAAGGGGCTGAAGCACCTGGCCGTCGGGTTCGTAACGGTCATGGGCCTGTACCTGCTCCACTCCTTTCGCGAGTACCTGGGCGGGCGCCACACGTACCGCATGGGCATCGCGCGCATGATCGGCGTGGACAGCACGCTCGGCGACCCGAACAGCTTCGGGGCCAGCATCGTCTTCGCGCTGCCCGTCGTGGCGGCGCTGTGGAAGGCGGGGGTCGGGGGCAGGCGCGGGCGGGCGCTGCTCGCCGGGTACGTCGGGCTGTCGTCCCTGTGCATCCTGCTGACCGGGTCGCGGTCGTCGCTGCTCGGGCTGCTCGTGTGGTTCACGATCGTCATCTGGGGCACGAGGTACCGGTTCAAGGCACTGGCGGCGTTCGCGGTCGCGGCCCCGCTCGCGTTCGTGGCGCTGCCCGAGTCGCTGCAAACGCGGTTCGAGACGATCATCAACCCGGCGGTGCGAACCAAGAGCGACACGGAGTCCGGCGAGGGGCGGCTCTACGGCCTCGTGGTGGGCCTGCAACTGTGGCAGGAGAACCCGCTCACCGGGGTCGGGCCGGGCGCCTGGAAGCCCGCGACCAACAGCAAGATCGAGTCGCACAACCTCGTCGGCCAGTTGCTCGGCGAGACCGGCACCGTCGGCGGGACCGCGTTCGCCGCGCTGCTGTTGTGCTTCTGGCTGAACCTGCGGTTCGTGAGGGGCGTGCGGCGCGACGTGCCGGAGTGGCGCAACGACCTCGTCTGCACCCTGCCGGGGGCGATCGGCGTCGCCGTGTTCCTGCTGCTCTTCATGGGGAACTTCGGGCACAACCTGTTCCGGTTCACGTGGCTGTGGTACGGCGGGTTCCTCATCATCGCCCGGCACTGCGTCGCGCGGCGCCTGGCCGTCTGGGAGCCGGAACCGGAGCAAGCGCCGCCCGCCGCAGAAGCCGCACTGCCGCCGGGCTGGGTGCTGCACGGGCCGCACTGAGGTGAACAAACGCCCCTGCCCTTCCGAAGCTTGCTTCGGGCAGGTGATTCCGCCACAATGAAGACGTTGCGCCTGTGCTTACGGAGGCGACCCATGTCTTCCGGCCGCCGTGGCCCCGTTCTGTCTGCCGGGTTCTTGGGGCTGGCGCTGTGGCTGTGCCCCGCCGACCGCGCCCTCGCGCAACCGCCCGTTCAACTCTTACCGGGGCGCGACCCGCAGGGCGGCAAGCACTCCATCTGGCAACAGAGTCTGAGCGCCGAGCAGGTGCGCGAGCTGCTCGCCCGGTACGGGCTCGGTGACAAGAGCGCGGACAACTTCCTCGAAGATCTCATCCGCAAGGCGGTCAGGGACCGGAACCCGAAGGCGGACGACAAGCAGGTCAACGACGCCATCAAGCGGCTGCTCGGCGACAAAGATTTCATGGACCGGATGAAGGACCTGGCGCAGAAGCACAAGAACCAGAACCGCGACCCGGGCGAGCTTCCGAAGCTCACGCCCGAAGACCTCGCGAGGCTCAAGAACCTGCGCCCGGACGCCGGCAACGGCGACCCGTTCAAGCTGCCGAAGTTCGACCCGGACCAACCGCCCGAGATCGGCCCGAACTGGTTGCCGAAGTTCGACCCGAAGCAGCTCCCGAACATCGACCCGGGGACCGGGTTCCCGCTCGACCCGCGCACCGGGAAGCCGTTCGACCCGCGCACCGGGAAGCCCATCGACCCGAACAACCCGCCGAAGTTCGAGCACCCGCCCCCGCCGCCGAAGGCCGAGAACCCGCCGGGTCCCGGCCCGAACGCGCCGCTCCCGGCCGACCCGCCTGCGGAGCCGAACCGGAAGTTCGACCCGAACAACCCGCTCGGCCCGGTCGAGGAGTCGCCCGAAAACAAGATCAGGGCGCGGGCCGCGGAGACCGCGACCGCGCTCTGGGAGAAGAACGTCGGCCCCATCGACGAGTCCCCAGCGGTCAAGCGCGCGATTCTCGACCTCGTCAGCGACCCGGAGGCGATGGACGCGCTGACCGACGGCAAGGGCAACAGCATCTTCGACATGTTCCGCGACGCCGACGGCGAAGGGCTGAAGGACCTGTTCGCCGGCATCGACGGCAAGGGCTGGGAGTGGCCCAAACTCGACTTCAACTTCAACTTCAACTGGGGCAACAGCCGGAACATCGACCTGCCCGACGCGCCGCGACGCCAGCGCCCGGACTACTCCGCGGACCGCCGCGGGTTCTCGTGGGGCGACAAGTGGCTCGACATCGGCGGGCTGCGGGTGCCGTGGGTGCCGGTGTTGCTGCTCCTCGGGGCGGTGGTCGCGGCGGTGCTGTGGTGGAAGTGGGCGGCACTGTTCCCGGCGGCGGATCGCGTGCGGTACGCCGCGGGCGGCCTCGGCCCGTGGCCCGTGGACCCGCGATCCATCGGCACCCGCGAAGATGTCGTGAAAGCGTTCGAGCACCTGAGCGTCCTGATCTGCGGGCCGGCCGCGAAGACGTGGACGCACTCCACCATCGCCGGCGAACTGACCGCTCTGGCCGCGACGCACGGGGAGACCGCGGTGAAGCTGGCCCGGCTGTACGAGCTCGCCCGCTACGCGCCGCTCGACGAGCCGCTGACCCGGGCGGAACTGGTCGAGGCCCGGCGCCTGGTGTGCGACCTCGCGGGGGTGGACGAGTGAGGCACCTGTCGATCCGCGAGCCCGGGCTCGTCGTACTCGCCGCGGCGCTGCTCGCCGTGCCGGCCGCCGCGCAGCCCCCGCAGCCGCCGGCCGCCCCGCCGGTCCGGGTCGCCGGCGGCGGCACCGACCTGTTCCGCGCGTTGCTTCACCAGAAAGGCATCGAGCCGGTCAAGCACGCCGAGCTGTTCAACCGGTACCGGCCGGACGCGAACACCATCTTCGTGGTGCTCGGCACCGTTGCGGGGGGCGGGGACTGGGACGAGAGCCTGCGGCGGGCGCGAGAGGCGGTGGCGGCCGGCGGCGCCGCACTCGTCGCCACCGACAGCCCGGCGCGGATGTACGACCACACCCGGCAACCGGGCGACGGGAGTGTGGGCTGGTTCGACGGCGGCGACGTGACCGCGGACTGGACGAACCCGGAGCACACGTTCCGCGAGCTGCGCGACTGCCCCTACGTGGTGCCGGTGTCGCCGGACGAGCTGCCCGACGCGCCCGAGCGCCCCGGCCG
>JBJSXS010000068.1:0-2155 GCA_046086545.1 Gemmata sp. | reverse complement strand
TCCAGCACCGCTACAGTGCGACGCCTGGCTTCGGCCCGCGAGTATCCACACAGCCGCGCCATCGCGAACACGAACCGTTCGCCGGACTGGTCTTCGTAGAACGAGTCCACGTCTGGGCAGTACCCGACGAGCCGGCGGGCGCGCCAGTCCCTGGCATCGACGCCGCGGACGCTCACCTTGCCGAGCGTCGGACGCAGTTGTCCGTTCGCCATGCGGAGCAGGGTGGACTTACCCGCCCCGTTCGCGCCGACGAGGCCCGTGATACCGCCGTCCAGTGCGAGGGTGACCTGGTTCAATGCCAGAACGGTGCCGTACCACTTCGATACCTGCTCGAACAGCACAAGGGGAACGCCGACCACAGGCGAGCGGGGGGCGTTAACCCCGGATCGCTCAGCTGGCGAATCAAGCAAGTGGCCGCCGCCCGCGCGGTCGAAGTTCGTGCTCACTTGACGATCTCCACCGCCTGCACGCGCTTGCGGAGGAACAGTACGCACGCGACCACGACCGCCCCGGTCGCGAACCACGCCTCCGCGTACGCGGGTTGTGGGCCGGGGCGCACCGTGGCGTGGTCCGCGCCCAGGCACGACAGCCCGCACAGGTAGAGGTCGTTCCAAAAGTCGAGCAATCGCCAGCGCTCGTCCTGCAACCTTTCGACCAGTCGCACCGACAGCATCGGGAGCAGCACGAACAGCCCCATCCATAGCATTGCCAGGGGCACGGCCCGGCGCACCAACACCGCGGTTGCCACTGTCAGCAGGCTCAGCACCACGGTGAGCGTGGCCCCGTACCCGATGATACCGAGGAGCAGTGTGAAGTTGTCCAAGTAGTAGGTTTGCCATTCGTTCAACATCCCCGCTTCGACCCAGAGGGCGGCCGCGGGCAGGGTGGTGAGCAGGTTCACCAGCGCGCCGACCGCGAGGCACTTACCGAGCAGGTAGTGCCGGCGCCCGATGGGCTTCGACAGGTAGAACGGCAGGCTCCCGTGCGCGAAGTCGTTGCCCACCAGCACCGACCCGGCGTAGGCGAGAGTGATGACCAGCACGTACCCCTGGTACCAGATGAAGTTTCCGAACGTGTGCGCGGTACCGTTGAGCGCGAGCGGCTCGAAAAATCTGCGCACGACGGTGACACTCACCGGGACGCCCGCGAACCGCACCGTGTCGGTGGCCAGCAGGTTGGTGATCCAGATGACCAGATACTGGGCGTAAAAGAAGAAAAAGAACACCAGCAGCGCGAGCGCGAGCAGCCCCCAGGTGGACCACTGCCGCAAGAGCAACGTGAGCGCGGCGCGGGCCAGGGCGACCGATGCGAAGATTGTCCCGCGCGCGGTGCCGCGCCACGGCCGGTAGCGGAGCAGGGTGTCGGTTGGTGCGGCCATGTCGTCCTTGTGGGACAGGCTGGAAGGCTGTCCCGCCGGGATCAGTTCCCCACGGTGCGCAGGAACAACTCTTCGAGCGTTTCGTCGTCGCGGACCAGCGCACGGATGACGGCGCCGTGCGCGTCGGCGAGGCGGAAGAACGTAAGGTTCGACCACCCGGCTGGCACCGCGACCCGCCAGTCGCCCTGCCCGTTGTCGCCGAGGAAGTGTACACCGGCCGCTTTCAGGCCGGTGCGGTAATCGGCCAGTTCGCCCTGCGCGCGCACGCGGAAGCGGTCTTGCCGGCGGGCGCACAACTCCGCAACCGTGCCCTCGCCGCGGACGCGCCCGCCGGCCATGATGACCACCCGCTCGCACACCGCTTCCACATCGGCCAGGAGGTGCGTCGAGAGCAGGACCGATTTGCCGTGATCGGTGCCGAGCGCCTTGACCAACCGGAGCATCGCGTCGCGGCCGGCCGGGTCGAGGCCGGACGTCGGCTCATCCAACAGCAGCACCGACGGGTCGTGGACGAGCGCCTGCCCCAGTTTCGCGCGCTGCTTCATCCCGACGGAATACTCGTCCACGCGGCGGTAGCGTGCCTCCTCCAGTTCCAGGTAAGAGAGCGCCTCGTGCGCGCGGCGGACCGCCTCGCGGCGCGGCATCCCGTACAACTCGCCGGCGAGCGCCACGTACTCCACCCCCGTCAGCCCTGGGACGAGCGCGTCGGCCTCCGGCATGAAGCCGATGAGCCGGCGCAGGCGCCAGTTCCCTTCGTCGTCGCGGTCGCCGCCGAGC
>JBJSXS010000067.1:0-2347 GCA_046086545.1 Gemmata sp. | reverse complement strand
CGCGCCCCAAGGACGACTGCGGCGAGGAACTGCTCGTCGATGCCGAACAGGATGTCGAACCGCCCTTCCCCGGCACGGATCAGGCGCTGGTAGGTCATCAGGTCCGGGTTGGTGAACTTGATGCCGCGTAGCGTCGGAACGCGCGCGGGAGCTTGTTCGAGGAACTCCGTCATCGGGAACGCCACCCCGGTCAGCACCGGGATGTCGTAAAAGTAGAAGGGCGTGTTCGGGGCGGCGGCCGCCAGTTCCGCGCACCACTGTATGAGTACATCCAGCGACTTCGGCTTGAAGTAACTCGGCGCGACCGCCGAAATGGCCGCGGCGCCCAGCGCGTCCGCCTGGGCGGCGAGCTGCTTCGCGTCGGCCAAACAGTTCGCGCCGACGTGTACGACGAGGCGGGTCGCGCTGCCCTTCACCACAGCGGCCCACCGCGCGGTCAGCGCCAACCGCTCGTCGAAGGTGAGCGACGAGAACTCTCCCGTCGTTCCGCCGACAAAGACGCCGGCCACGCCGTCGCGTGCGAGCAGTTCGGCGTGCGGTTGCACGGCCGCGAGGTTCAGTTCGCCCCGCGGGTCGAACGGCGTTAGGACGGCGGGCACCAAGCCGACGAACGGTTTATGGTCAGTCACGACCCACCCCCGGCCCCTCCCTTCAGGAAGGGGAGTTAGTGATTTGAACCCGCACGCGGCTTTCACCCCTGCAGAGAGGGGCCTGGGGTGGATCATGCCCCCACGAACCCGTGTTCCGTGAACCACGTCAGCATATCTTTGGTCAGGGCGCCGCTGTTGTCCATGCGCGGCACCTTGTTCTGTCCGCCGTACTTACCACGAGCCTTCATCCACTCGTCGAACCCCCCGCGCCGCACCACGCGCACTTCGGGCATTCTCATCGCAAGGTCGTTCACGCGGTGCGGGCCGTAGTCCTCGTTGGTGCGGTTGAGTTCCCCATCGATTTCTTTGGCGAACCGCGGAAGGTCCGCAGGCGCGCCGCCCGCGAACTCGACAAGGTACAGGTGGTGCCCGGCTACACCCGGCACAGTAGAGAACACCGGGCCGACGTGGAAGTCGAGCGGGTGAACCCCGCACACCGCAGACGCGTGCGCCACGGCCCTCTCGATCTCCTCGCTGATCAGGTGCTCGCCGAACGCGGACAGGAAGTACTTCGTGCGCCCGGTGAACCGGATCAGCGGCGGGTCGCGGCGCTCGAACGCGACCGTGTCGCCGACCATGTACGACCACACGCCCGCGCAGGTGGTCAGCACCACCGCGTACTGCACGCCGGTCTCCACGTTCGCCAGCGTGTGGCGGGCGGGGCTCTCTTTGCCCAGGTCTTCGACCGGCACGAACTCGAAGAAGATGCCGTGGTCCGGCACGATCCGCAGGTGCCCGTGCCGCGGGTCTTCGGTCGCGATGAACCCCTCCGAGCAGGGGTACACCTCGCAGAACTTCACCCGCTCGCTGCCGATCTCTTGCTTGAACAGGTCACGGTACGCGTCGAACTTGGTTCCCCCGTGGATGACGAGGCGCAGCTCGGGCCAGATCTCCGCAATGGTCCTTTTGCCGGTCACCTGCTTGAGCCGGCCGAACAGCGTGTGCATCCACGCCGGGATGCCGCTCAGCGCGGTGACCGGCTCGCGCGCGCTCAGTTCCGCGAACCGCTGTACCTTTTCTTCCCAGTTGGTGATGAGGGCGAGTTCCGCGGGCGGAAACGTGTACGGGCGCAGCAGTTCCAGCAGTTCGCGCGACGCGATGCCGCTGAGGTCGCCCGCGTGGCTCCCGTCCGACTGCCGCCGCAGGTCGGTGGTGCCGCCGAGGAAGAAGAACTTGCCGGTGAAAAGCTTCGCCCCAGGGTTCGCGTGCCGAAAGAGGGCGGTTGTGGTGAACCCGGCCTTCTTGTTCGACGCGACCATTTCCTTGGAGACCGGGATGTACTTGGTCGCCCCGCTGGTGGTGCCGCTCGACAGCGCGTAGTACGGGATGTGCCCGGGCCAGGTGAGGTTGTCGATCCGGGGGTACGCGTCCTTCCAGTAGTTGGTCCAGAACCACTCGTACTCGCGGACCCTGGTCCGCGCCTGGTAATCCTCGACCGACGCGACACCCGCGAAGTCGTGGTCGCGGCCGAACTTCGTCCGCTTCGCCTTCTGCACCAGTCGCCGCAACGTCCGGCGCTGCACCGCGGCCACGTCCATCCGGTCGAGTTGCGTGGTGCGGTGGTTGGCGTAGCGCAACAGCACGGCGTCCGCAACCTTCCGCACGAGCGGGGCGTTCGTCAGGGGTTGCAAAAATCTGGTGCTGGCCATGGCGCGATTTCGAAAAGAGGGTTCGCCGCCGCGGGCGTGGGGCACGGG
>JBJSXS010000066.1:0-3360 GCA_046086545.1 Gemmata sp. | reverse complement strand
CTCGCCGTTGATCGTGACCTCGAAGCACCCACCGCCGGCGGGGACGAGCGTCAACCCTTTGACCTTCTGCTTGAGGTTCGTGAGCAGTTGGGCCGCCAGACTGACGGCCTTCGGCTCGTAGTTTCAGAGTGAGCAGTACTTCACTTCGATGTTCATGCGGTGCCTCGACTGGGAATAGCCCGCTTGGCGGGTGGGTGAATTATACCCCACAAACGAAGCCGCCCCGCGCGAACGCGGGGCGGGCGGCCGCACTGCAGGCGGATCAGCTTCCGGCCCCGCCCACGAAGAACCGCTGGAGGTCGCGGTCGTTTCGGCCGGAGTGAACGAACACGTAAGTCGCGCCTCGCCAGTTGGCCTGCCCGACGTACACTTTCGCCCGGGTGAGCGACGCCTGCGCGTCCTGAAGGTGCTTCAGGTCAAACAGGCCGTCGTGCTTGAAGAGGTACACCTTCGCGAACGCGGTCGGGTCGCCCGCCGGGTCCGGGCTGCGGAACACGAGCACCGGAACGTGCTGCCCGCTCACATTCTCGTAGCCCCGGAACGCGAGCAGGTTGTAGTCAAACGGCAGCGGCAGTTCGGTCGGGAGCTTCTGCGCCGCGAGCCAACTCTGCGTGGACTGTGCCGGTTTTTCCAGCTGCTCGTCGGCCAGTTCGACGATTCGGTCGGCATCGGCCGACGGGCGGGTGCGCGAAAACACGCCCACCGCCAGCCCGGCGAACAGGACCGACGCGGCCAGCGCAACCGCGCCGCGCAACGCCCGGCGGCGCAGCGCGGTGCCTTGCCTCCGGGCGACGTGCCCGATCAGCTTGGCGCGCAGGCCGGCGGGCACCGGCGCCGCGACCATTGCGGCGCCGAGGGCGCGGTCGAAGGATTCGAGATCGTGAGCCTCGGCGGCGCACGCCTCGCAACCGGCGAGGTGCTGCTCGAGGGGCGCGGTCACGTCCGGGCCGAGTTCGTCGGCCCCGCCGTGGCGGCGCATCCGCATGTAGAATTGTGCGTCACGGCATTCCATCACGGCACCTTTTTCGAGGCGGTCGCGATCTCTTCGCGGTCCGCATCGGTCGGCGGGCTCAGGCGGGTTCTCAGGTACGCCTTCGCCCGGGCCAATCGCGACATAACAGTTCCGATCGGAAGCTCCATTTGCTCGGCGATGTCGCGATAGCTGAAGTCTTCGAAGTAGAACAGGATGATCGGCGTCCGGAACGTTTCGTCCAGTTCGTCCAGCGCCTGCTGGAGTTTGGCCGGGTCGATCTCCGTCATCGGGTCATCTTGCGGGCGCCCCGGCAGGTCGCCAACGGCGTCCAGTGGCACGACCCGATGGCGCTTCTGGTCGCGAACCCTATGAAGGTACAGGTTCCGCAGAATCCGGAACAGCCAGGCTCGGGCGCGGTCCGGTTCACGAAGTTGGGGTAACCGGGCGAGTGCCTTCCCGAACGTCTCTTGAACAAGGTCCTCGGCGTCGGCCACAACCCCGCTCAGTCGGTAGGCGTACCGGTAGAGGGCCTCGTAGTGGGCGTCGATCAGCTGTGGGAGCCCAGACGCCATACTCGGCCCTCACCTGCCTGTTACGAACCCGACCCGTCAGGTTTATTCCCAAACTTTCTTCGCTCATCGCGTTCAGTTCTCGACGCTGAACCGCAGAAACAAGGCCGCGAGTCACGATATGGGGGAATTTTCCCAAGGTAGGGGATTTTTCGGGAATATCTGGAGTGGCTTCGTATCTATGTCGTCGTGGGTCAAACGGGATCGGTTGCATTGCCCGGGCTACAGAGGGCGTAATTCCTGACTCTGGATAGAGTTGCGGCTTACGCTGCTTGGGCGAGCGATCCGGTTGCCTTGAAACCCCAAAGAACAGAAGGCCGCGACCCCGGAAAGGCTGGGGCACGTGAGGAACCTCTCTGTTGTGCTAACTTGTGTTCCCTCTGTTTTGGAGAAACCCATGAAGAAGATCGTCGCGATGGTGGTTCTGGCCCTGTGCTTCGCTGGCGTCGTTGGCTGCGGCAGCGCCCCGACCACGGCCCCGGCCGCCAAGACCAGCGCCAAGTAAGTCGGTGCCCGCTTTCGCGGGCTCCGCTTTGCGGCAAGGGCTGGCTCTGCGGGGCCGGCCCTTCGTTTTTTCCGCCTGCCACAACAGCCATCTTCGGAACGCCACTCTCAAATTGCGGAGCGGTCCCTCGTGCGACGCGCACTTACTCTCACCTTGCTCCTAACCCTGAGTCTTTCGGCGCTCGGTTGCGGAGGTTCGCGCGAACGCGGCAAGAACAGCGACTACGATCGCCCCACGACACAACAGAAGAAGTAGGGCGGGTGTTTTCATCCTGTCGGCGCGGCTCACCTCGGTGAACGGTGTGACGGATCCGACAGAATGCGCACGAAGCTGCCGCATCGCGAATCGTGCAGGATAGCGAGTGTATCGTCGCCGCGTCGGTGTGTTCCTTCTCGTAGACGCCCGCCAGTACGAACCGAGAACTGCACCCGTTATCGCGTAGGCGGAAACGCGCCACCGGCGCTGGCGCCCGCTCGGGGTGAAACTCAGGCTGCGAGTAGGGTAACGCCAATAGCGAGATGTGCCGCGGTTGCGGTGATAAAGATCGCGCGGTCACGGCATCTTCGGCGGACCGAACCCGCCCGTCCCCCCGCCTTCGCGAAGTCGCTTGAGTTGCAAGCGTTGCTCGGGCGTAAGGATCTTCTCAAGGTCTGCGTCCACACGCTTTTGCAGTTCGGCCAACTCCTTCTTCTGTGCCTCCGTCATTTGGAGTTGGAGCTGCGCGTTCGGCGGGAGAATGTCCCCGGGCAGTGGCCGCGCCGGCGGCGGCGGGGCCCCGAACGCGACCGGGACGTACCCTTTGCTTTTTCCGCTTAACTGCGCCTCGATGGAGGCGCTCCGCTTCTCCAGAAACTTACGCATGTCGGGCGGTGGCAGGGCACCAAAGGCAGGTGGCGCACTGCTCTCCTTCCGCGCCGACATCGACTTTTGTTCCGCTGCCATCAGCGGCTTGACCGTTTTCTCGATGGCGTCGATCTCGGCGAGCAGCTTCTCTTTGTTGAAACACCTGGGCATCAGGTCCTTCAGGATCGCCTGATAGCGATCAGCGATCTCCTTGTTGGCCATCAACCGGTCGGCCAGGCGCGACTGGGAGTACGGCTTGGTGAGGCTCAGGTCCATCTGCTGGTCGGCGTTTCCGAACCACCCGATGTTGCCCATCGAGAGGTCCACGTCCCAGGGCACGAAGTGGAACCGTTTCGTTTCGGGGTGCAAATACAGGCAGTAGTTGTGACCGAGGGTGAAGAAGCTGTCGAGGTTCGCGACGACCGCCGTAACGGCCATGAACTTCAGAAACGCGTCGATGTCCAGAAACG
>JBJSXS010000065.1:0-7077 GCA_046086545.1 Gemmata sp. | reverse complement strand
CGTGGTGCAGATCGGGTACAACGCGGTCGAGGTTCACCTCGGGCCGGCCCAGGAGCGCGCGTTCCTCGCGCTGGTGGTCGCGTACAACCTGGTCGCGTATTCGGTGTGCGGCGGGCTGGGAATGTGGTACTTCTGGCGCGTCAACCGGCAGGCGCCGATCGTGCCCGCGATGCCCGGGCCGGCGGTGGACCGGTTCCGCCGCGAGGTGCTGCTGCTGAGCTGGCGGGTGGCCGCGCTGGGCGCGCTCGGGTGGCTGCCCGGGGGCCTCCTGTTCCCGGTGTTCATCGACCTGTTCGCGGGGCCGCTGCCGGCGGCGACCTATGGGCACTACCTGGTGTCGTTCACGCTCGCCGGGCTGATCGGGGTCGTGTTCAGCTACCTGGCGGTGGCGTGCGTGGTGTTCCGCGCGCTGCTCCCGCGGCTGGGCAACCCGGACGCGTTCGCGGCCGACCTGGCGTGGGCCGAGGTGAGGCCGCTGACGGCCCCGCTCGGCGCGCTGCTGACGCTGGCGTGCGGGGTGCCGCTGGTGGGCGCGGTGCTGCTGCTCGCGCTGGCCGAAGGCGCGCTCACGCTCGGGTTCCGGGTACTCGTGGTGGGGCTGATCGGCGCCGGGGTGGCCAGCGTGGGCCTGGCCGAGCGCATCGTGCGCCGGCTGCGCCAACTCGCGGCCGTGTGGCAGACCGACCGCGGCGCGCGGTGACGCCCCGCCGGCCGCTCACTTCGTTGTGAGCGGCAGGTCGATGGTGTTCGGCCCGGGCTTGACCGTGAAGACCAACCCGCTCGTGTCCGGGTTGCCGTACCGCGCGGGGGACAGCGGCCGGGCGGCGGGCGGCTCGTTGCCCTTTGGCGGGGGCGGCGTGTCCATGACCTGGATCGCGACCCGGTACTCGCCCGCGGGCAGCCCGTCTTGCGACCCGACCTTCAGCGCGTACACGCCGCCGGGGCCGATCAGCCCCCGGGGCGTCGGCCGGCTCGTGTCATCGCCGGCCGGGTAAAAGGTCACCTCGCCGATGGGCGCGTCGCGGCCGTCCACGGTGACCTTTCCGGTCACCGTCGCGTCCAGCCCCCCGCCGCACCCGACCGGAAACAGCCCCGCCGCCAACAGAGCCACACACAGTAGTGCCCGGCGCATGGTCCCGCCTCCCCCCGTGTCTGGTGCCCCCGCTACGGAACCGAAACCACCTCGCCGCCGGCCTTGGTGGCTAGCTGGCGGTACAGCACGACGTTGATGCTGTCCGCGACGAAGCGCACCGACCCGTCGGCCATGCAGAAGTTGGCCCCGCCCTTGTGCAGGCTGCGGAACGAGATCGCGAGCGGCCAGTACGTCGGGTCGGTGGGGAACGTGTTCAGCGCGACGTGACACGAGGAGTAGTCGCCGTTCGAAAAGAACGCGGCCGTGTGCACGTTCCACGCGGCCACGTCCTCGCCGATCATGAAGGTGTTGCTCAGGCCGTCCGTGATCTTCGAGAACGCGATCGGCTCCTGGTAGCTGTTGCGGTAAAACAGCCCCGAACACCCGGTCGTGTTGTGGCGGTCGGCGGCGTCCACGCCCGGCTGGCCGGCGTTGTACCCGCCCATCGGGTTGGCCCCGAGGTTACCCTTATAATTGGTGTTGGTCTGCTGGATGTTGGGCATCTGGTACGGTTGAACCGTCAGGTCCGCCGCCTTCGGGTCGGTCGGGCACTGGAGCACCTTGAGCGCCGACTGGAGCACCGTCGAGCCGTTGGCCGACGAACACGCGTACAGCCCGCCGCTCGGGGCACCCAGGTTCGCGGCACGAGTGGGTTCCAGCGCGCGGTACACGTTCTCCTGCTCGCAGTACTGGATCGCCTCGACGATCCACCCGCGGCCGTTGTACGGTCCGGCCGGCCGCGGCCCCTCGGCGCCGTAGCTGCGGCTGGTCGGCAGGAACCCGGCCGCGTCGTGGTGGTTGTGGCAGGCGACGCCGAGCTGTTTGAGGTTGTTCTGGCACTTCATGCGGGAGGCCGCCTCTCGCACTTTTTGAACGGCGGGCAGTAGCAGCCCGATCAGGATCGCGATAATCGCAATCACCACCAGCAGTTCGATGAGTGTAAACGCGCGACGCGTCATGGGACCCCCGGAGAGGCGAACCCGAGCGGCGGACTCGCCGCGGAAGAGGGTTCGGCACGAATGAAGGAGCCGGTAGAAGAGCAAACGAGCCGTAAGATAACGCTATTCAAACATAAATACCAATAAAAAGTTTGCGGTGTTCGCTGGCCCGCCGGGCGGCCCGTCTACCCCCATATCGGTTCTTCAGCCCCGGCCGGAAATCCTGTGCTAGGCTTGCCACAGTTCGTCTGCGCCCGCTACCCGCGCTGGGACCGCCCGATGTCCGTTCGTTTGGAAGCTCACGCCGAGCCGATCCCCGGCTACAAGCTGCTCGACCGCCTCGGGGCCGGCGGGTTCGGCGAGGTATGGCGCTGCGAGGCCCCAGGCGGCATCTTCAAGGCCGTCAAGATCATCCACGGAGACCTGCGTTCCAAGGACGCCGATCTGGTCCGCTATGCCGAACAGGAGCTGAAGTCGCTCAAACGCATCAAGCAGGTGAGGCACCCGTACCTGCTCGCGCTGGACCGGTACGACATCGTGGACGGCCGGCTCATGATCGTCATGGAGCTGGCCGATTGCAACCTGTGGGACCGGTTCCGCGAGTGCCGCGACAAGGGGCTCCTGGGTATCCCGCGCGACGAGCTGATGCAGTACATGCTGGAGACGGCCGAAGTTCTGGACATGTTCAACGACCAGTTCCAGCTCCAGCACCTGGACATCAAGCCCCAGAACCTGTTCCTGCTGTACAACCACGTCAAGGTGGCCGACTTCGGTCAAGTGAAAGACCTGCAAGGCTTGATGGCCGAGGTCACCGGCGGCATCACCCCGGTTTATGCGGCACCAGAGACGTTCGACGGCGTCATCACGCGGTACTGCGACCAGTACAGCCTCGCGTGCGTGTACCAGGAGTTGCTCACCGGCATCCGCCCGTTCGACGGCAGCAGCATGAGCCAGCTGCTCATGCAGCACCTGAACCTCCCCCCGAACCTGGGGCCGAGTCCCGAGGCGGACCGCCCCGCACTGCTCCGCGCGCTGGCCAAGAAGCCAGAGGACCGGTGGCCCACGGTAACGGCGTTCGTGCGGGCGCTCGCCGGCTCGCACTCGACCGGTTCGAGCGTTCCCGCGCAACTCAGCCCGGCCGACGCGGACACCACGAGCCCCACGGTGATCCCGCCGGCGTCCGCCGTCGCGTCCGTGTCCGACGACACCCCGGCGCGCGGCGCCGAGGCGTTCGGCCCGGTGTTCACCCCGGCCCCGCCGGAACTGAGCGGCGACGGCCCGCTCCAGCCGACGCTCGTGCTCGGCTTCGGCAACGCCGGCCTGCGCGTGGTCCAGCGGCTGCGGTTCGACCTCAACGAGCGGTACGGCCCGCCGAACCTGACCCCGGCGGTCCGCACCTTGTACGTGGACACCGACCCGGAGGCCATCGACGGGGCCGCGCGCGGGCGCCGCGCGGACCGGCTCGCGGGGCTGCCGCCGGACCAGGTGTTCGCGGCCAAACTGAACCGGGCCGGGCACTACCTGAAGCCGCGGTTCAACGGCCGCACGCTGACCGAGGGGTGGTTCGACCCGCAGCTCCTGTACAAGCTGCCGCGCACCCCGCAGACGATGGGCCTGCGGCCGTTCGGGCGGCTCGCGTTCCTGGACCACTACCGCGCGCTGATGGCCAAGATCCAGGCCGAGCTGGAAGCGGCCCTCGCGCCGGACGCGCTGCTTCTGACGGAGAGCCGCACGGGCCTGAAGCAGCGCACCAACCGGCCCCGGGTGTACATCGCCGGGAGCCTGGCGGGCGGTACGGGCGGCGGCATGTTCCTGGACGCCGCCTACGCGGTGCGCAACCGGCTCAAGCGGATGGGGTACGACCGGCCCGAGATCATCGGGCTCTTGGTGCTGCCGCCCGCGGACGCCGCCCTCACGCCCCCGCACGCGCTGGGCAACACCTACGCGGCGCTCACCGAACTGAACCACTACAGCCGCCCGGACACGGTGTTCGCGGCCCACTACGACGAGCGCCACGGGTACGTCAAGGAGAAGGACGCACCGTTCGCCCGGTGCTACCTGCTGCCGGGCAGCACGTCCGGGATGGTTCCGCCCGGGGCCGGGGTCAGCCCGCCGCCGCGGCGCACCCCGCTCAACATCCCGGCGCCTGGCGCCCGGACCCGGGCCCCGGGGTCGGGCGGCGTCCCCAAGCCCGGCTCGCGCGTGGTCACCGCGAACGCGCAGCGGCTCCCGGACCCGGCCGCGTTCCAGGCCGCGCTCAAGCCGTTCGGCGACGCGGCCGAGCGGGTGCGGCTGGACCTGTTCTCGCCCGTCGGGCGCGCGGCCGACGAGGCGCGGGCGGCGGACGAAGAGGCCGCCGAGCGGCCCGCCGGGGTCGCGGTGGCCGCGTTCGGCGTGTCCGTATTCGACTGGCCCCGGGCCGAGGTGGTGACCCGCACGTCGGCCGCCCTGGGCCGCACGATCCTGAAGCGGTGGTCCGCCCCGGACCTGAAGCGCGCCCGCGAGGTCATGCCCGGCATCGCCGCCGACAGGTGGACCCAGCTCGGCCTGGACCCGGACGCCGTCATCGAGCAGCTGCAGCAAAGGGCCGACGCGGCCGCCGACGGGCGCGTCGACGAGTTGCTGAGCGCGCTCACCGAACCGCTGGTGCCCCGCGGCTGGCTCAACCGGCTACCCGAGCCTACCCCGGTGAACCTCGCGCTGGAAGCCCTGAACCAGGTGATCGGGCCGCACGCCTCGTCGGTCCAGCGCCCGCCCACTGCGGTCGAAAAGGCCGTCGCGCGGGCCGCCGCGAAGTGCGCGACCCGGTTCGTGCAGGACCTGCGCGGCCTCGTCCCGGTACTCGTGGACGACGCCGAGTTCAGGCTCTCGGGCACCGAGGAGCTGTTCCGCCAGTTCGTCGCCACCATCGACCGGCTCATCGAACGGCACATGCAGCAGACGGTGGAACTGGACACCAAGTCCGTCACCGCGTTCGAGTGCCTGTCGCGGTACGCGCACTTCCAGAAGGGGATGACGAAGCCGACCGCCACAGAACTGACCGACGCGCTCCGCCAGTACCCGCAGGCCCGGTTCCAGGCGTTCATGGTCCGGCACCTGGTGAGCATCTACCAGACGGTGCGCGAGACCCTCAGCGGGCAGGTGGCCGACGTCGCGGCGGCGCGCCAGCGGATGGCGACCGCGAGCGGCAACGTGCCCGCCGACCCGCCCGAGCCGCCAGTGTCGCTGCACCGGCTCATGCCGCCCGGGTGTCTGGCCATCGGCGACGCGGTGGAGCAGTTCCTCGCGGTGCTGACCGACGCGGACCTGACCGAGATCGACCGCCGCGTCCAGGCGGTCATCGAGCCGGAGGGCGGCGGGCTGTTCCAGGCGTGTCTCAACTCGTCGGTGGGGGTGGAGAGCGTCATCACGATCGTGTTCGAAGAGACCCGCGCGCACCTGGACCAGCGGCTCGGGGACGCGAACCTGGCGGCGATGTTCGCCGAGCGGTTCCGCACCCCCCAGCAGGCCGAGCGCGCGATCGAACAGGCGTACCAGAAGGCGGAACCGGCGTGGCCCGGGACCGGCCCCGAGGTCGCGGTCCTCTCGTGCCCCGCCGGCCCCGGCGGCGAGCCGCTGCGCGAACTGGCCCGCCGGGCGATCCCGATCGCCGGCCTGCCCGTGACCGAGAGCCGCGACGAGCTGACCGTGTACCGCGAATGGGCGACGGTGCCGCTGGCCGCCCTGCCGCACCTCGGCCCGGTCGGCGCCGCGGCCTACGCGGCCATGCCCGAGTTGAGCCAGTGTACCCCGCACGCCCGCCTCGACGTCAACGGCTGGCTCGACGTGAACGCGCAGTAAAACGGCCGCCGGAGATCAGGGGGGCGAGACCAGTAGATAGGGCAGTGGGCGGCAGCCCCGCGGTCCTTCTGTTATCCGGCACCTCAGCCCAAAGTCACCTCGATGCCGGTCATGTCCTCCTGCGCCAGGCCCATCGCGATGCGGGCGAACACCTCGTCGCGGGTCTTGTTCCGCGCCTCGTAGTCCTTCATGAACCACCAGAACTGGTACTCGACCACTTTCACCGTGCCCCGCTGGGTGTACCGCAGCACCGTCACCCCGTTGTCCGGCGACACGTTCTTGCACTGGCTCACCGCGGCGCGGATCACGTTGACGACCTTGCCCGCGTCCTTGTCGGTGCTGACGGTAACCGCGAGCGCGTCGTACGTCCCGGCCCCCTTCGACAAGTTCTCGACCGTCGCCGCGGTGAGCGCGCGGTTCGGCACGCTCAGGACCAGCCCGCGGGTGTTCTTCAGCGCGGTCGAACGCCACGTGAGCCCGACCACGCGGGCCGGGTCGCCGCCGTTCAAACGGATCACGTCGCCCGAGCGGAACCGCCGCTCGCCGAAGATCACCAGCGAGCCGAGCACGTCCGCTATCATCGGGCGGGCGGCCAGGGCCACCGCCAGCGCGCCGATGGCCAGCGCGACCACCAGCGCCGTCACGTCGTAGCTCAGGGTGCTGAGGATCAGCGCGACGGCCGCGACCCACACCCCCGCCCGCAGAACGCCGCGCAGGGCCGCCAGCACCGGCGACGGGCCGCCCGTCTCGTCTTTCGCGCCGCGCACCGCCCGCCCCAGCACGAACAGCAGCAACCGCGGCAGGATCAGTGCCGCGAGCAGGATCAGGCCGAGCTTGATGCCGACGCCCCAGAGCCCGCGGACCCGCGCCTGGAGCAGTTCGGCACGGGCCCGGCCGATCTCCCCGCCGCGGGCCGGCAGCTTGGTTTGCTCGGCAGGCTTGCCCGCTTCCGGCGCGTTGCCGGTGAGCGCCTCGACGCGGCGGCCGCTCGCGGCGGCGGCCGCGGCCAGGCGCGCGGACTCCTCGCGGTAAACTCCCTGCTCGGCCGGCAGGCCGCGCGGCGCCACCCGCGCGGCGAGCCAGGCGTCCCACGCCTTCGCGCCCTCGGACGTCGCGGCCGGCTTCTCCAGCAGGACCCGCAACTTCGCCGCGTTCTCGGCCTCGGTA
>JBJSXS010000064.1:0-3175 GCA_046086545.1 Gemmata sp. | reverse complement strand
GGCAAAACTGGACGAGGGGCTGCGTGCGGTCGCGTCCATCGCAGCACAAGTCTGGGCGTCCGCACAGGATCACTACGCGGCACAGGAGCAAGCCGAGCTCGCCGCAAGCGGTTTATACTTCTCGCAGATGCGCGATGTCGGTCGGCTGTGGAAGACCGAACCGTCTATCGGGGCCAAACAGCTCGCCAACACGAACAACTGCCCGGATCGGCTCCGCGAGGTGTGCTGGGGGGTACTCGCGCGCCTCTGCCGAGAGTACCTCACGCTGACGGGACAGCCGGGGACGGCCCTAGCCGTCTCGCGGGACGGCACCATCGTTGCCCTCGGCACCGCGGGCAACGACGCGGCCGTCCATTTGCTCGACGCGGATACTGGCCGGTTGCGTAAAAAGCTCGCTGGCCACACGGACAAAGTCGCAGCCGTCGCGTTCGCAGCCGCGGCGGACGAACTCGCGTCTGCGAGCGAGGACGGGACAGTGCGTTTGTGGGACGCCGCGACGTTCACTGCGCGGACGACGCTAAAGGCTGGCACGCCGCTTCAATCCGTTGCCCTCGCCCCGGACGCCAAGTGGGTTGCCGCGGGACCCAGAGGACAGGCGTTGGACACGACCAAGCGGCCCACCAAGATCAAACTCTGGCGTCTGACAGGTGCCGTAGAACCGGCGCCGACCGAGTTGATCGGGCATGAAGGGCCGATTTGGGCGCTCGCCACCAGCCCAGACGGCGAGACGCTGGCTTCAGCTTCGTCGGACGGAACCGTTCGTCTCTGGGATACTGCGACGGGGAACTGCAAGTCGGTGATGAATCACGGCGGGTGGGTCCTGGCGATCGCGTTCGCGGCGGACGGCAAGTCGCTCGCCTCCGGCAATGCAAATGGTATGTTGCGGGTGTGGTCCCTTGACGGCAAGGAGGAGCGCGCGTGGCAGGCGCCCGGCACGCAGAGCCTCACGTTCACGCCCGACGGCACCCTCGCGGGCGCCCACGAGACCGTGTCCGCCGGCCGCCCCAATCAGGTCATGCTCTGGGATGCGAAGGCCGGCAAACTCAAAGTTTCGCTCGACTTGACGAATAGCCGAATCCTCTGTTTGGCGTCAGCCGCCAAGGGCAGGGCGCTGGTTGCGGCCGACGAGGGCGGCACGGTTCGGTTCTGGAACGCCAGCCCCACGGAAGAGGACCTCGTGGTCCCGGCGTACCGCGGGAAGGGCTTGCTCTCCCCGGAGGCAGGCTACGCGGTCGCGTACAGCCCGTCCGGGCCCGAGATCGCCACCGGCGGCGGTGTACCACGGGGTCTGTTCAACGGCGAAGTAAAGCTGTGGGACGCAAGGACAGGCGAGCCCCGCCGCGTACTCGGCACCCACAAGGGCAAGGTGCTGACCGTGGCGTACTCGCCGGACGGCGGTACCCTCGTGTCCGGTGCGGCCGACGGTTCGGTGAAAGTTTGGGACACTAAGACCGGGGCGGAGCGTGCGGCCTACCGCGGCAACGCGGAGGAGATCCGCTGCGTCGCTGTTGCCAACACCAAGCGACTCGCCGCCTCCGTCGGTAAGGACCGTGTCGTGTGCGTCTGGGATCTGGACACCGGTAACGAAAAGTTCCGGATGGAGGGGCACGAGAACATCGTCATGGCAGCCGTGTTTGCCCCGGACGATGCCGTACTTTACACGGCAAGCCATGATAAAACTATTCGGTTGTGGGACGTGAGAAATGGAAAAGAGCGGGCGAGGTGGGTAGCTCCCGATCGCGTGGTAGCGCTTGCCATGTCGGCGAATGGGCGGACACTTTATGCCGGAGGGGACAACAGTCATGTCCAGACGTGGAGCGTCGAGCGGGGCGAGTTGCTGGCAACCAGCATCGGTCACACCAAAGCGGTTTACGGGATCGCGGCCTCCCGAAACGGCCGGACGCTAGCAAGCGGCAGCGCGGACGGAACCGTTCGGTTGTGGGAACAGGACGGCATGCGCGAGATAATCACGCTCACCCCCGTCGCCATATCCGTCATGGGTCTTCCGTATGAGGTCAAGGGCCTGGCATTTTCACCGGACGGGAAGGCGCTCGCCGGGATCGGGACGGACGGAAAGTTGCGGATCTGGCGCTGAAGCAGGGGAGCCGGTCCACGGGCCAGTCTGCACCGCGACCGTGCCACGTCAGCCCGCGAACGGCTTCAGCGCGGTGGCGAAGGCGCGGCAGTTCGGGTAGCGCGCTTCGGGATCGCGTGACAGCGCGCGGTGGATCGCGTCCGTCAGCGGCGACCTGAGGTCCGGCCGATGGGTGGTAATGGGCAACGGGTCCGATTGCAGAATCCGGGTGAACAGTTCCTCCACGTTCGGGCACTGGGGTAGTATGTTGTGCCCCGCGAGCAACCGGTACAGGGTCGCGGCGCAGCTGTACTGGTCCGCGGGCGGCTTCACCGACCGCATGTCCAGCACCTGCTCGGGCGGCATGAACGACGGGGTACCGCCGGCCGCGCCGGTCAGCGTCAGGCCCGACAGCGGGGACGCCTCGTACGCCCGCGCCAGCCCGAAGTCGGCCACCTTCACCACCTCCGCCCGGCCCGGCCCAGAACTCACGAGCAGGTTCGAGGGCTTCACGTCCCGGTGCACGAACCCACGATCATGCGCGTACTGGATCGCCTCCAGGGCCTGCACCACCCAACCCACCGCGCGGCCGACCGGGAGGGGCCCGTGCGCTGATAGAGTTTGAGCGTCCCCGCCGCTCACGAACTCCATCGCGAACCACGCGGTGCCGCCGGCGTCGCCGCTGTCGAGGAACCGCACGATGCCCGGGTGGTCCAGCCGGCGCACGATGTCCGCCTCGCGCACGAACTTCGCTACCGCGGTGCCGCCGAGTCGGGCCGCCGGCAGAATCGTTTTGACCGCGACCCGCTCGCCCGTCGCCGCCTGGACCGCTTCGTACACCACGCCCATACCGCCGCGACCCAGCACCCGCACCAGTTGGTAACCCGGAATCGCCGTCACGTCCGGTTCGGCCCGCGCGCCCGCGACCCGGGTTTCATAAAGAGGTGCCGGGGAGCCCGGGGCTGTTGCCGTCGCCGGACCGGCGCCCGCGGACAGCGGCACCGGGCGCGAACCGGACGCGGACGCTACCGGCAGATCGACGGTGGGCACTTCATCGCCGGCCGCGCGCGCGTGCATCCGCACGGCCAGCTCGGTGATGCC